>JANWXG010000100.1 GCA_025057335.1 bacterium
AGTAGCGGTCTGAGGCTGCTTCAACGCAGCTGGGCGCACGGTAGCGGGGGCGTTCTGTCCCCCCGACGACGCTGAGGCATTTTGCAAACGCGCGCTGAGCTCCTGTTCCATCTTCGCCTGCTGAAGTTGCTGCTGCACTGTGCGGGCGCTGAGGAACTCGTCACGGGCGCGCTGCAACGGCTTGCCCGAGTTGGCTTCCGCGAGGCGGCGCTGTTGTGCTTCCGCTTCGCGCTGCAGTCGCGACATCTGCACCATCGCCTCGCGCTTGCTCAGGCGGGCACGCTGCATCTGTTTGGACAGAGCTTCCAGCCTCGCTGCCAGCTGGCGCATCTTCTCTCTATCCTGACCTGCTGCCTGTTCACGCCATTGCTTCGCCAGCTGCTCTGCTCTCTCGCCTGCGGAGCGCATCGCCTGCTTCTGCTGGCGCGCTTGAGGCGACTGCAGCCACGCCATGTCGGGAGCGAACCAGAGGAAGAGAGCCAACACACTCAGCGCGACCGCCCCCCAGAGGGAACGGGGTACAGCAATCCGAGCAAACCGCTGCAGGTCGATCTCCTGAGCATGGGCTTCGGCGTCCTGTAGCTGCAACCGTTCTATGCCTTCCGACGCGCCGCGCGCCGACAACCATTGCGCCGTGCTCAAGCGCTCCTGAAGGCGCGCCTGCCTGTCCAGCCACAGGGCGACCTGCTCTTGGCGCACGCGCCGCGTCGCACCAGATATTATCCCCGCAGACAGCCCGACGACTACGACCGCAACGGGATACCAGGGAAGCACGTCCCACTGCATCGCCCATGATAGCGCGAGCAACAGGCTCGCTCCCCCTGCCCCGATGAGCCACCCTACACACGCCCCGTGCAGCAGGTAACCTAGGCGTGCCCGACGCACCGTGCGCAGGATCAGCTGTTGATACGCAGCGGTTGCCTCAGTCAACCCCGTCGCTCCCTTCTGTGCGCCTTTGCTTCAGTTTACACTGTACTCGAGGAAGATTGCAAGGGGTGCCCGCCCACAGCGGGGTTAGACAGAGGCGTCTGACCCTCTACAGCAGACAGAGGGGAGACACTGTTTGCCTCCCCTCTGTCCGTGCAGTGAAGCTACTTATCCCCTACGCCTGCGCAGACCGATGAGTGCCGCGACCCCTGTGCCGAGCACTAACAGGCTTGCCGGTTCCGGCACCGGAGACACCCCGATAACCAGCGTGTACAAGCCGTCTTCGAGGTGCGTGGCTCCCTCATAGTAGCTGAGCTGGTTTCTACCACCGAAACCATGGAATCCGGTAACGGCAAGGTAGTACCAGCCAGAAGTAGGCGGCTGCCACTGGATCAAAGAGCCCAAGCCGATGGCGGAGTCATCGTCCCAAACCAAAGCCGACGGGCTGCTGCCATCGAAAAGCGCGATGACCGTATCCGGGTCAAACGCGCTGTCCATCGGGTAGGTGACAGCCGTCAGGAAGTCGCCTGCGTTCAGCCAGATTTTGATGAAATCGGAGTCGCCCGGCGTCAACCGCAACACACCGATATCCGCCCAGGGCGTCGGGTTCATCAGAGCCGGTGCTGCACCTGCCAAGGTGTTGTTCTGCGGCTCTAGGTCGGGAATGCCCGCGACCGCCTGCGCCGCCAGCGTCGCCATGACTACGAACGCAAGGACACTTTTCATCAAACTACCTCCTTTTCATGAAAATAGAACACCTTGCCTTGCAAGCAACACTGTTATTGTAAAAGCCTGTCACAAAAGGAGTCAACAGATATCCTCATTGTGGAGCAAAATCCCGTAGAAATACGAGGGTACTCTGTGGCAGACAGCTTTTGTTCACCACGCTTATGGTGGACTACCTGAGGCATCCAGAGAGTTCACGTTTTTTGTCTCGTGCCTTTGCGGTAGCGCTGAGGTAATCTCAAGTTCCTGCCGTTGCCGTTAACGAACACACTGCCCGCAACCTTGAGCGGAGGGGGCTCCCACAGAGCCCCCTCCTGCTCTGTCACCGCCGCAGGTAGTCTGCCTCCTCGGGGCGCCATATCGTGTCGCGGATGGTCAGGTAGAGCGTCCTTGCTGCGTCGGCACGAGTCAGGGGACCTTCGGGGAAGAAACGTCTGCCCTCCGTAGTGAAGGCGTCCGCTCCGTCCCATAGCACCGAAGTGATGCGGTAACGACGCAACGTCTCCACCGCCGCGTAGTGCGGCGAATCGGGTGGCACGTCCAGATAGCTGGGCTTCTCTGGCGAGACGGGCGTCCATTGTCCCCGTCTTGTCATCACGCCGACCAGCCACTGGGCGAACAGTCCGCGCGAGATGGGCACATCGGGACGAAACTGCGCCTCCCCCAGCTGGATGATGCCTGCTGCAACCAGTCCCTCTACCGCCTGTCGTGCAGGATGGTCTGCAGGCAGGTCGGTGTAGGGCAGAACAGGTTTCTCCCCAGTGGTTCGGAACCCGCCCAGCTGCAAATGGTGCCACAGCCAGCGCGCAGCGTCAGCGCGAGTGAGCATCTGGTCGGGTTCGAACCGCTCCTCGGGGAAGTAGCCACGTGCAGCCAGATACTGGATCGCGCGGAAGCCGCGCGTCTCGGCGGTCACGTCGGGGAACCAGTAGAGGTACACACCGTATCGGAGCAGCACCTCCTGCACTAGGCGCGAGGGAATGCGCTTCGGTTGGGTGCCGTAGCGTAGCGCCAGTGCTGCCGCCGCACCCGCCGCCTGACCCATGTTCATGCGCACTGGCTCCATGCGCAGGGTTCCGTATGCCACATGTGTGGCGGAGACAGCAGTCGCTACCAGCACATTGTCCAGCTTCAGCGGCAGCAGGATGCCAAACGGTACCTGATACCAGGGCGTATACTTCACCAGCCAAAACTCGCCTTCGCCCAGGTCGGGAGTCGTCCAGTCGGTCTTGGGTTGCACCGCATGCGAGTCCATTGGGTAGTCGCCGATGGCAATGGAGTCGGGGCGTAGGCGCTCGCGCGCCTTCCACACGTCGCTCTGGTTCATCAGCACATGTCCCACAATACGCCGCGCCTCACGCACATACAGCTGCGGCGGGATGTTGCCGTTGTCCCGATACTCATCTTCCGCCAAACCGATGTTTTTCAACCCCAACTCCGTCTGGATGTAATACAGGTAGCCTAGGGCATGCCACTTGTAGCGTTCGGCAATCTCGTCGCGCCGCTTCCATCCAGCAGTGGGGTAGTCGTAGTTGATGCCTGGCAGGTTGCTCCCCTGGGGATGTTGGTTAATCTCGAACTTGCCTCCTGGGAAGCGACCGTATAGGTAAGCCCACGTCTTCTCCCAGGGCGGAGTATGGATATAGTTGTTCTTGTCGTAGTATGGTGGCTGGGGGATAGTCTTGTCCGCCCCAGGTCCGTAGTCCTTCACTGCCAGCAGGATGGCGTAGGAGGGGATACGCTTATCGCCCTTGCCTGTGCTACCGGGCAAGATGCGGTCATTGGCGCGGTCGTAGTAGATGTGTCCCGCGTGCGGCTCTTCTGGGGAGCGAGGTTCGCGCCCTACGCGGAACGGCGCCCCGCCCCATGCGGCGATGTCGCCTTCAAACGTAGCGTCGATGATGATATCCCCCTCGAAGAGGGCTTTGCGTCCCGTGAGCCTGTCCTGCACCACCACTGCACGTACGCGCCCCTTCTCCCGAACCACTCCGATGGGACGCACGCGGAAATACACGTGGATATTCGGATGCTGGGCGACCATGCCTTTGAGCAACATGTTCGCCACGCGCGGCTCGTACGCCATGCCGTTGCCCGTGCCATAGTACTGTTGCACAGCGCGGCGGAACTCCTCGAACAGCCCGTTGGAGCGCGCTGGGTTGCGCATATCCGTGAGGCTCACGCCGTTGCTTATCATGCCGCCGAGGCGGTTGGTCTGCTCCAGCAGGGCGACCGTAACGCCTTCGCGCGCGGCGGTGACCGCTGCCCCCACGCCTGAGGCGGTTCCTCCTACGACCACTAGCGGGTAGTGGATACGCTGGGGCAGCTCGCGGAAGGTCCGTTCGCTCACCTCTGGCGAGGGCTTCTGCGAGCCGTCTGTCATCTGTGCCACCACACGGTAGCGATACGTTTGCGCAGGCTGCAGAGGCTCGTCGACGAACTGCCGTGCGTTGGCAGGGAGCGTGGCGATAGTCTCGCCATCTCGTAACACCGTGTATGACTGCACCTGCCCCTCTGTCGGAGGCAGCCAGTAGACGTTAATCTGCGTCGGCGATTGCGCCAGCGCCTCCACAGCGGTCGGCTGCGCCCACGCCGACGCCACAGCAAACAGCACACATGCCACCGTCAGCAACCTCTTCATCTCCTGCCCCCTTTCCACGTGGCGGTCTCCGAAATTCTGTTCGCGTCACGCAGAGGGTTTTCCTTATGGAGTAGCGCTTCCCGCGCGAGGTTTCGACGAGGCATTCAGGGGAGGCAAAGTGCCCCCTCCCCAACAGCACAGGAGAGGGGGCGGTTTTTACTCGTTCACGGTAACCTTCGTGGTCGCGACGAAGGGCTTCTTCATGCCATAGATGTCGGTGACGGTCAGGGTGACCGTGTACTCGCCCGGCTTGCGGTAACGGGTGGTGACCACGCGCCCCACGGCGTCCTCCTGGATGCCGTCGCTGGCGTCGAAGTCCCAGGAGTAGCGCAGGGGCGTGATACCCGCGCTCGCGCGCGCCTCCAGCCGCACTAGGTCGTTTGCGGCGACAATCTGCTCCTCTCCCGCGTCGCCCGTGATGGGAGTGGCGTCCGTTGCGACGCGAATCTCGCCGACGTAGAACACGCCGTAGGCGTCGCCAAACACGCGGATTTCGCGAATCTGCGCCTCAGGGGACAGTCCCTTGAACGCTCCCAGCGCGACACCGATGGGGAACCAGCCCTCTTGGTCGGTGAGGGGCGGATCAAAGGGGGCAACCGCCTCGTACTGCTTGCCGTCTGCGGTCACCACTACCACGCGCATCTGGCGCATGACGCGCGTGGTCATGGTCGGCGCCGTGTAACCGCCCTGATACGGACCGTAACCGGGCATTCCGGGAAAACCGCCAAGCATGCCGCCTGTGCGCCGTCCCGTCCCTGTCGTGGGTGCACCGGGCATACCACCCATCCCGGGCGCAGGCCCCCCCATGATGGGACCTGAGGGCGGACCAGCCACGCCGCCAGCGCGCCCACCTGCACGCCCCGCACCTGTGATCGCTCCACCGACCCTGCCCGCACCACGCGGCCCCGCAAGACCGCCAATGTCTGGCGCGCCTATGCTAGGCATCCCGGGTACGCCTGGCATGCCATATCCTCTGCCGTAGCCCGTCGTATACCAGTTGCCTGTACCGCCAGGCAGTCGTACCTGAAACACCAGATAGGCGTTGGGGTCCATGGCGAAGTTCCTTAGGCTCACTGGCTGCTGGAAGGCGATTCGTCCCCCTTGATAGAAGCCCTGGGTCACCACCTGCAGGGACGTGCTGCCGATGTATACCGCCTCACCCGTTTCCCGGATGTCTCCGCTTCCCCATCCGCTGAGTATCAGCCCTGCGTCGGCGGGACGGTCGCCCTTAAAAAGCACCAGTTCCTGCTGTGCGGATGCCGTCAGGCAGAGGGCAACCCCCACTGCTGCCAACACCGCTAGCACGCTGCTTCTGATTCCTCTTGTGCGCACTTCGGTTCACCTCGTTTCCGTAGAGTGCTATCCCGGAAGGAGCCCCTGTTCTGTATGCAGCGTTACCCCATCCGTATGGGGCAATGCCTGCAGCCGTTGTATCTGCCTGGCGCGCGCGGTGCTCGCGTCGAGCTCCACAAACACTCCCTGCACGGCAGGACGACCGCGCGCTGCCTCAAACTTCACGGGCAGCTGCGAACGAAACCGCTGCACCACCTGCTCCACCTGCATGCCGATGACTGAGTCCAGCGCACCACACATGCCCGCATCGGTAATATACGCCGTACCGCCCGGCAGGATGCGGGCGTCCGCCGTCTGTACATGCGTGTGCGTACCCACTACCGCGCTACAGCGTCCGTCCACATACCAACCGAACGCCTGCGCCTCGGAGGTGGCTTCCGCGTGGAAGTCTACGAGCACCAGCGGTGTGGTGCGAATGACCTCTTCGAGTATAGCATCTATCGCCCGAAACGGGCAATCCACTAGGTCCATGAACACCCTGCCGCACAGGTTGACCACTGCCAGTTGATGCACGCCTGCAGAGTATACCGCCCAACCGCGCCCAGGGGCGCCCGGCGGGTAGTTGGCGGGGCGCAGGATGCGCGGCTCGGCGTCCAGATAGGCGTACACCGCCTTCTCTTTCCACGCATGATTGCCAGTGGTGAGCACGTCGATGCCGTCCTGCAGCAGCTGCGTGGCAATCTCGGCGGTGATACCGATGCCTCCTGCGGCGTTCTCGCCGTTGGCAATCACGATGTCGGGAGCGAACTCCCTTTTCAGGTGAGGCAGGCACGCCTGCACCGCCTGGCGCCCCGCTCTGCCCACGATGTCGCCCAGAAACAGCACGCGCACTGTCGCGCTCATCGGGCATACTCCACTGCGCGCGTCTCGCGAATCACTGTCACCTTAATCTGCCCCGGATACTCCATCTCCTGCTCGATTTTGCGCGCAATCTCCCGCGCCAGCCGCATCGCCTCTAGGTCATCCACCTGGTCGGGCTTGACAATCAGGCGTACCTCGCGCCCTGCTTGCACCGCAAACGCCTTCTCCACGCCAGGGAACGAGTCCGCAATCTGCTCTAGGCTCTGCACCCGCTTGACGTAGTTCTCCAGCATTTCGCGCCGCGCTCCGGGGCGCGCTGCGGAAAGCGAGTCCGCAATCGCAACGATGAGCGCCTCGATGCTAGCGGGTTCCACGTCGAAGTGGTGCGCGCCTGCTGCGTTCGCCACCTCTTCCGATTCGCCGTAGCGACGCAGGATTTCGATGGTCAGCAGCGCGTGCGGACCTTCCGACTCGTGGTCTGCAACCTTGCCGATGTCGTGCAACAAGCCGGCTCGCTTCGCCAGGGCGACGTTCGCACCTAGCTCACTGGCAATGACGCCACACAGGTGCGCGACCTCGACACTGTGCGCCAGCACGTTCTGTCCGTAGCTAGTGCGGTAGCGCATCTTGCCCAGCATTTTGACGAGCTCGGGTGCCAGTCCGGTTACACCCGTCTCCAGCACCGCGCGCTCACCCGCCTCCCAGATGCGCCGCTCGACCTCCTCACGCGCCTTCTCCACCACCTCTTCGATACGCGCGGGGTGGATGCGTCCGTCGGCGATGAGGTTGGTGAGGGCGATGCGCGCCACCTCTCGTCGGATGGGATCGAAGCACGATAACACCACCGCTTCTGGGGTGTCGTCGATGATGAGGTCGACGCCAGTGGCGATCTCGAAGGAGCGAATGTTGCGTCCCTCTCGCCCGATGATTCGCCCCTTCATCTCATCGTTCGGCAGCGGCACCACCGAGACGGTGGTCTCGGTGACCTGGTCGACGGCGCACCGTTGCATGGCGTCGATGAGTATTTCGCGAGCGCGTCGTTCCCCCTCCCGACGAGCTTCCTCCTCGATATCGCGTATCAGGCGAGCCGCTTCTTGACGGGCAGTCTCTTCTACGCTGCGCAGGAATATCTGTCGTGCTTCTTCAGGGGTCAGCCCTGAGATGCGCTGCAGCTCTTGCTTTTGTCGCTCCAAGAGCGCCTCCACTTCGCGGCGCAGGCTGCCGATTTCCGCCTCTTTGGCAGCCAGTTGCCGCTCCTTGCGCTCTACCCCTTCCAAACGCCGGTCCAGGGTCTCTTCCTTATGAGCCAGCCTTCGCTCTATCCTCTGTATCTCCGCACGTTTTTCGCGGTTCTCCCGTTCCGCCTCCGCGCGGATGCGGTAGGCTTCTTCCTTCGCCTCTAGCACCGCTTCCTTCTTAAGGGCATCTATCTGCTTGAGCGCCTCTTCGCGCTCCTGCTGTAACTGGGCGATTCGCGCCTTGATTTCGGTCTCTTTCGGTAGGATGAGCTTGCGCCAGAGAAGAACAGTGGCAGCTCCTGCCACGACCAAACCTGTTGCCGTGCCGACCAGTATCTCGATCACCTTCTCTCACCTCCAGGCTCGCTGGAGAGACCAGAGGGTGAGCGAAGGGCTTCGGAAAAGTCACCCCATACCGTTATACAAGTTAATTACTCGACGGCTCCCGCAATTTCCTCCAGAGGAGGGGAAGAGGTTACCGCTACCACGCCACCAGAACGGATGCGGGCTTCAATCTCGTCAGCGATGTCGGGGTGTTCCTCCAAGAAGGTGCGGGCGTTCTCCCTTCCCTGACCGAGCCGGATGTCGCCGTAGGTGAACCAGGTGCCCGACTTGGTGATGATGCCGCTCTCCACGCCGAGGTCGAGGATACCTCCTGCACGCGAGATGCCCTTGCCGAAAATGATGTCGAACTCCGCTTG
>JANWXG010000101.1 GCA_025057335.1 bacterium
TACGCCCCTGCGAGGCGTTGGAAGGGGTGCGAGCGATTGACGGCTGTCGAGCCAGCGCGTCGTTTCCCTCTTCGCACGCGGTGAACAACTTCGCTGCCGCGACGCTGTTTGCGCTGTTCTACCGTCGGTGGGTGGCGTGGCTGGCGTTCGGGCTGGCGGTGCTGGTCTCCTATTCACGCATCTATCTGGGGCTGCACTACCCCTCTGATGTGCTGGGCGGGGCGGCGATTGGGGTGGCGTGTGCTTTTGGGGTGGTGTGGGGATACAGGGGAGTGGTTCGCCTTCTGCGAAAAGGCGAAGACGAGCCAAAACCATAGAGAGATGCACTTCGCCCTCGCCTAGTGGGCTCTTTTCATTGTGAGGGACGAAACCGCTGCTGGCAGGAATAGGGGAAAATCTCGCCAAACAGCTATACCATCGCTGTAGGTGAAAGGAGACAGAGGGATGCGCACTGCGGCTTTGTTCCCCCTACTGCTAGGGGTGGTTGTTGCATGTTCCTTGAGCGCTCTCGCGGACAAGCGCGCTGAGCAGCAGATTCGCGCCGAATACGACAAGACCATTCGCTTCACCCGGCAGAAGAACGTGGACGGACTGCTCCGTCAGATGACCCCAGACTTCCTGTACAAGACGAGAGAGGGGCAGATATTAAGCAAGCAAGCGGTGGAGTTGCTCATGAGGCAAGACTTCGCTCGCATCCAGGAGATAAAAGTCCGCACCACGCAGATTCAGCAGATGCAGATTACGGGAAACACCGCACGAGTGGTTACTCGAGAGCGCACAGTGTTCACGGCGCCGGATGCCCAGGGCAAACTGCAGAGGGTGGACATCCGCGCTACCACGCGCGACACTTGGGTGAAAACGCCGCAAGGCTGGAAGGTCAAAATGACCGAGGTGCTGGACGAGCAGCGCTTCGTGGACGGCAAGCCCCAGCCGAACCGTTGACTCCCCGGGAGAAACTCGCTATATTATGCGTGAGCAACAGGCAGGATGGGAAGTGGCAATGGAGCACGAGAAGGAGAAGGCGATTTTAGAAATCTTGGAGCAGGATGCACGCACAACTCCAGAGCAGATTGCTGCCATGCTAGGGCTGGAGGTCGAGCAGGTGCGGCAAGCCATTCGTCGGCTGGAGACGGCAGGCATCATCCGACGCTACAAAACGGTCATCGACTGGGACCGCTTCGGTGAGGAGCAGGTGTTCGCCTTCATCGATGTAAAGGTCAGTCCTGCGCGCGAGGTCGGCTTTGATGACGTAGCGGAGCGCATCTACCGCTTCCCGCAGGTGCACGCGGTGTACTTGGTGTCGGGGGACCACGATTTGCGGGTGATTGTTAGCGGACGTACCATGAAGGAGATAGCGGCGTTTGTGGCGGAGCGTCTGGCACCGCTGGACCGAGTGCAGGCGACCTACACGCAGTTTGTGCTGAAGCGGTACAAAGAGGACGGCGAGGTATACGCCGAAGCGGAACCTGACCGTCGGCTGGTGGTAGCGCCATGAAACCGTTGTCGCAGGCAGTGGCTTCTGTTCCTCCGTCGGGCATTCGGCGCTTCTTCGATGTGGCGGCGCAGTTAGAGGACTGCATCTCGTTGGGCGTGGGGGAACCCGATTTCGTTACTCCCTGGCACATCCGCGAGGCAGCCATCTGGGCTATCGAGAAGGGCTTCACGACCTATACCTCCAACTACGGGCTATTCACCCTGCGCCAGCGTATCGCTGCTCACCTGAAGGCACGATATGGAGTGGAGTACTCCCCAGAGAGTGAGGTGCTCGTGACCGTTGGCGTGAGTGAGGGGCTGGACATCGCCCTGCGCGCTCTGGTCAACCCCGGCGATGAGGTCATCTTGTTCGAGCCGAGCTACGTCTCTTACGTTCCCTGCGTGCTGTTCGCTGGCGGAACACCCGTGTGTTTGCCCACTGACTATCGGAACGGCTTCCAGCCCGATGTGGAGCGCTTGCGTCGAGCGCTGACCCACCGCACCAAAGCCATCTTGCTCTGCTATCCCAACAACCCCACAGGAGCGGTCGCCACCCGTGAGACGCTGGAGGAGATTGTGCGCCTCGCCGTAGAGCACGACGTATACCTCGTCTCCGATGAAATCTATGACCGACTGGTGTACGAGACAGAGCACACCTGTGTAGCCGCTCTGCCTGGAGCGGCGGAGCGTACCATCCTGCTGGGCGGATTCTCCAAATCGTATGCGATGACCGGCTGGCGCATCGGCTACGCCTGCGCCCCCGCGCCCCTTCTGGAGATGATGATGAAGGTACACCAGTATACGATGCTTTGCGCCCCGATTGTGGCACAGAAGGCAGCGGAGGAGGCGCTAGAGCGCGGTGAAACCGAGGTAGAGCGGATGCGCCGTGAGTACGACCGCCGTCGCCGACTGGTGGTGGAACGGCTGAACGACATGGGGCTGGAGTGCGTGCCTCCACAGGGCGCGTTCTACGTCTTCCCTTCCATCCGATGTACCGGGCTGAGCTCGGAAGAGTTCACCGAGCGATTGCTGTGGGAGGAGCGTGTTGCGGTTGTGCCTGGCAATGTCTTCGGAGCGAGCGGTGAGGGGCATGTGCGCTTGTCCTACGCTACCTCGCTGCCCAAGATCGAGGAGGCGTTGCGCCGCATCGAGCGGTTTGTGCTCCGTCACAGGGGGTAACTGATGTACCGTGACAGTGCGTTTCACTTAGGAAGGGCACTCCTGCTGGCGCTGTTCGTCCTGACAAGCGGGACACGCGCCGACCGCGTGGTATTGAGCCCTTCCGGCTACAATCTGCCGCCGGGTAGTCTCAAACTGGAAGTGGCTCGCCGCGAGAGGAACGGGGAGCTCACCCAATACTGGCTCAACCTCGGTATAGTGGGCGGCATCGAGCTGGAGGTAGTTCGCCAAGAGAGAGCTGCGAGCCGGGTAGACAGTGTGGGCATTCAGTACAACCTGCTGCCTGACATCGGCTTTACCCCAGCGGTATCAATAGGTATACGCGACGTCAGCGACAGGACAAACGAAGGGTTTGCAGTCTACACGGCGCTGGGGCACCGCTTGCCCTACATGCCTCCGAACCCGTTTATCGAGGAGATGTATCTGTTCGGTGGCGTAGGTGCTGGCGGCATTCGCGGTCCTTTTGTGGGCACGGAGATACGCACCCCATATCGCCTCTGGCTAAGCGCCGAATACGACAGCCGCGCCTGGAACTTTGCCCTTTCGTGGGAGCCTGTGCCGCTGCTACGCCTGCGCCTGTACAGCCTCGACGGCAAAACCTTCTACGGCGCCTCGCTTGCGGTGAGCTTCTGAAACGAAAACTCTTCCCTATCGGACATCGCAGAGGGGATGCATACTCAACGTGTTCGCGGAAAGGGACACGGGTGGATTTCAGCAGTCAACGGCAGGCTGCTAGCAGCTTTCTGCGGTAGCTATATTGCAGGCGCCTCAGCGGGAGTCACTTTCCTCCCTTTACCGCTCCTGCTGGCATGTTTCGTGTGCACGATGGCAGGGTGGTTCTGCTGGCGCGTTCGTCTTTGTGCAGCGCCCACATTCTTTCTCGGGGTCGTAGGGCTGTGGCTGGGAAGCGCAGTGGGACTTTTTCACTCTCGTCAGGAGCAGCGGCTGTGGCATACCTTACCGCAGAATGAGGCGGTGGTCGTGCTGGGCGAAGTGGTCACCGAGCCAGTGCAACAGCGCGGAGTGTGGCGTTTCATGCTGCGTAGCCGATATCTGCACACGGAACTAGGGAGGCTGACTACACGGACCTACTTCTGGGTGGAAGTTCCCGCCGCGCTTTTGGATCGGCTATGGGCAGGCGAGGTACTGGAGATGGAAGGGCGATTGCGCGTGCCTCGTGCGGAGGATGCATACCAAGCCTCCTTTGTGCAGTATCTACGTCGGCGTGGTATTCAGCGTATCCTGCGCCCGTATCGCCTTGTCAGAACATCGCGGACGGGGTGGCGCGTTACTCTTTCGCGCCTTCGGCACCAGATGATTCTCCGCTTACGTCGTCATCTGCCATCGCGCGAGGGCAACCTCGCCGCTGCCATCGTGCTCAATGAGCGCATCGGGTTGGATAGCCGGGTGCGCGATAGCTTTCGGCGTACGGGTACTATTCATATCCTTTCTCCCTCTGGAACGCACGTCTCGATGATTGCTCTGGCGGTATGGTCGGTCTGCCAGCAGATGCGACTTCCTCGTCGAGCAGCAGCGCTAGCGGTGATTGCGGTCATCTGGTTGTTTGCGGGCGTGGCTGCAGGAGGCGAACCCGCCTTCCGAGCAGCCGTAATGGGCACGCTGGTGACAGCTGCCGTGGCTTTGCAACGAGAACCAGACCCGCCCACCGCACTAGCTCTCGCAGGGTTCCTGATAGTACTGTCTGACACGGGGGCTTTGCTCGACCCAGGGTTCCAGTTCTCCTTCACCCTGGTGGCGGCATTGCTCGCCTCCTCTCCCTGGCTCAGCACGGTGGCCTTCGGCGGACAGGGCAAAGTAACCCGTTTCGGTCGCATCGTGCTTGCCCTGTTGCTTGCCAGTACTGTGTGCGCTGTAGCCTCTGCCCCGCTGACAGCGCTATACTATGGTCAGGTGTCGTGGATAGCGCCGGTCGCCAATCTCGTTATCGCCCTGCCCGTGCAAGTGGTTACTAGCTTAGGGCTATTGATGGCATGCTTGCCTTCTGCTCCCGAGCTTCTCGCTGCACCGATAGCACTGTGTACTTGGTTGGTGGACAGGAGCGTTCGGGGGTTGGCATCGCTTGAATGGGCCAGTACGGCGACCCCTGCACCATCACATGGGGGTATCCTCCTGTTCTACACTCTGCTATTCAGCATATTGCTTGCCCTGAGTGCACGCGCTGCTCAGCGCAGGAGAGAGGAGATATGGGAGCACAGGTAGCCTCCCGATGCAAGCATAGAGCCACCCCCTTGGCTTCCCTTTTCGCGTCGGGCGGGCTTGTTATCACGTTTGCCGTGTTACGTGGCATTTTCTTCCTCTGGTTGCTGGGGTTTTGGTGCGATTTTGTGCTTGCCCAGCCTATGGAATCTCCCACACGCAAGATAGAGCGAATAGATGTTGAGCGGTTCGGTAGTCTGTTCCTAGATGCCCGCAACAACCTGCAGGCGTCCGATATCCTCGCTCGCTGGCGTGAGTATACCATCCGCGCGGAGAGCGTGGAAGGCAACCTGGACCGTGGCGAGTATCTTTTTCGGGGAGGAGTGACACTGGAAGGCGGAGGGGTGGATGCGCGTGGGGAGATGCTGCGTCTGGATGTGCGTCGGCGGCAGTGGCACTTGCAGGGCGCTGGGGCAGAATTGCAACCCCTATTCCTGCGCAATCAGCTGCAGGGGGCGCTGCGGCTTTCGGGGCAGCAGCTGGAGGCAACACCGAGCGAAGCCCATTTACATCAAGGGGATTTGACCACCTGCCTGTTAGAGCGCCCACATTATCATTTCTCTGCGGAGAGTGTGGACGTGTTGGTAGACCAGCGTCTGGTGGCGCGCAGGGTGAAACTGCATGCGCTGGGGAGAAGTCTATTCACCCTTCCCACGCTCGTGGTGCCACTAGACCGTCGTCTCTCACGAGGCACAATGCCACAGGTAGGACAATCCGAAGAGGAAGGATACTACGTCAAGGCGGCGCTGGGCTATCTTCTGGGCGATAACGCAGGCACCGCGCGAATCGACCTGATGCAGAAGAAGGGGGTGGGTCTGGGCATTGACCAGCAGTACCTGTGGCGAGGCGCTGCGGGGCTACTCTCGCTGTACTATCTGAACGACCGCAGCCGAGCGACGCGCTCCATCACCGCACAGATGCGTCATGAGCAGCAGCTGCTTGGCTTCCAAGTGCGCCTAACGGGGGACCTACGCTCAGGGAGTTACCTCTACTACGCCGATACCCGCTCTGCCAGCTGGCAGGTGAGTGCGAGCCGCGCGTGGTCTACGGGCAACCTCGGATTGCTTTCCCGCCTCAGCCAGCAGAGCAGTGCTGGCTATTCCACCGAGTCTGCTAACTATTCCCTGCGCTGGAGCCAGCGATGGGGTACAGGCACTTCGTGGAGTCTCTCCACCGACCTCTCCCGCTTTCGCTCCATGTCGGGAGGGGAGGTGCGCTCGGAGCAGGAGCAGCTCACGACGCAGGCGCAGCTCAGCGGCAGCAGTCGCTGGTTCGACTGGAGCGTAGGCTGGAACCGCGTGATTCCCGTAGGTACACAGACAGGCGGGTTTTACTACGGCGGGCTAGAGAAGACGCCTGACATCCTGCTTTCGACTACTGACCGCCGGTTGTTCGGCAGAGAGGTCGGCTTGCAGATGCAACTGGGTCTGGGCAGCTTTCGGGAGCTGCCGCAGGGCAAGCCGATTCAGCGTCTCCTGTTCGAGGCGCGGTGGAACCCCGCTTCTCCTCTCTCCGAGCGCACTTCCCTCAGCTACTCTGCCCTGTTTCGTCAAGTATTCACCAGCGACGGCACCGCACAATACATCCTGCAGGGTAGCGCGGAATGGCAGGAGCGCTTTGGAAAAGGGGGTCGTTGGTACTGGAGCTACCGTTACCTTCGTCCCTATGGCTACACGCCCTTGCGCGCGGAGTACACGGGAAGCACCAATTTCGCTTCGGCAGGACTGGAGTGGGGTGTGGGGAGCGGGCTTTCGGTGCGAGCGTACACTGGGTACGACCTCTTCGCTCGCCAACGCGGAAGCCGACCTTGGCAACCGCTCAACCTCGGTATCCAGTGGCAGCCGAACCCAGCATGGCAGCTGAATGTGCAGTCTACCCTGAACCTCAACGAGGGGCAATGGAACTACCTCCGTGCCCAACTGCGTGCCCGCACTGCACCTTTCTCCATGAACTTGAACGGTGTGTACGACCCCATCCGTCAGCGTTGGGCGAACGCCACCCTGTGGCTGGACACACAAGTATTCCGAACCCCTCTCCGCCTGCGGGGAGTGTTCGCTTACAATGGCTATGTGAGACGCTTTGAAGGGAGGCAGCTCCTGCTCACCTGGGACCTGCACTGCTGGGAGCTCGACATCGGATACATCGATAACCCGCTGGGTTTCCGCGCCGACAGAGAGGTGGTCTTCCGCCTGCGGGTTAAAGCCATTCCCCAAGTAGAGCGGTTCGGCGTAGGACAATTTGGACAGTCGTTGGAGAGCGGAGCGGGATTGGCTTACTAAGAGGGCTCCACATGGCGGTTGACCAAGACGCGGATTCTATGGGATACTATTACCGTATTCTACGACTCGGAACGAGCGAATGAGGCAACGGATGGATGAAAATCCGTGTGGTGGCGGTACAGTTTAAACCGCGCAAAGGTGACGTAGAGCACAATTTAGACCGAATAGCGGACACCTTACGCCAGATTGTGGAGGCAGGCGTGCCCGCTGACGTGGTGGTGTTTCCGGAGACAATTACCTCGGGCTACTTCCTGGAGGGCGGTGTCCGCGAGGCAGCGCGCACGCGAGAGCAAATCCTGCACGCTTTGGCGCAACGATATCGTCCGTTTGCTCGCTGGGAACCGCTGGACGTGGTGTTGGGTTTCTACGAGCTCTGGCAGGGGAAGTACTATAATTCGGCACTCTACCTGACCTTGTATCCCGAGCCAGAGTCGTGTCGGATTGTGCATACGCACCGCAAGTTTTTCCTGCCCACGTATGGCGTGTTCCAGGAGAAGCGCTTCGTGGCGCGGGGGCGTAACATTGAGGCGTTCCCAACGCGCTTCGGACCAGCCACGATCTTGATTTGCGAAGATGTATGGCACTCGATTACGGGCACGATTGCGGCGCTGAAGGGCGCGGAGGTGTTCTACGTGATTGCCGCCTCGCCGGGTAGAGGTTTTCACGGTGAGAACATCGATAACGTGGCGAAGTGGCAACAGCTCTTGTGCAACATGGCAGAGGAGCACGGCGTGTGGGTCGTGAACGCCAGTCTGGTCGGCTTCGAGGGAGGCAAAGGCTTCGTGGGGCGTTCGATGGTGGTGAACCCGTTCGGACAGGTCGTGGTCTCCGCGCCGTTGATGCGCGAGGCGATGGTCACCGCCACCATCGATACTGAAGAGATTGCCATTGCCCGCGCGAATGCGCCGCTGCTGGCTGACCTGGAAGCAGGGCTAGCAGACCTGCTGATCGAGATGCAGGAAATCGCAGCAGAACAGCACGCGAGGTACCGACAATGAGCACGCTGGAAGTGATTCGTGCGCCAGAGCGCACTCATGACGCTGAAGAGTTACTGCGTATCAACGCCCCACTGGTCACCGAGTGGCTGGTGGAGTTCCTGCGCGACGAGATGATACGCCGACGTGGCTTTCACCGCGCAGTCGTCGGGTTGTCGGGCGGGGTGGACTCGTCGGTCACGGCGTTTCTGTGTGCGCGCGCCCTCGGACCAGAGAACGTGTGGGG
>JANWXG010000102.1 GCA_025057335.1 bacterium
GACCGTGCGCTCCTCATGGTAGGGACCGTACACGAAGCCCGTCATCACGCAGGAGAACACGCCTGTGCCATGGTCCATGAGCACAATGGCGTTGTCGTCGGCTTCTACCTGCACGCGCTGCCCCTCGACCAGCCGTTCGCGGATAGCAGTGCCCATCAGCGCCACCACGCTCTGCGCAGGCCCCAGCAAGCCCGTCAGCGTCGTGATGTTGTACACGCCGAGGTCGAACAGGCTACCGCCGCCCTTCTGGTAGAACCAGGGTCCCCAGCTGGGCCCGCCGTGCCCGTACCAGGCGCGAGCGACGTACACTTCGCCTACGGCTTTCTCCGCCAATAGTCGCGCCATGCACTGGAACGCAGGGCTGGTGACGACGGTCGGTGCGCCCCAGATGTTTACCCCGTGCTGGCGGGCGGTCTCCAAAAGCGTCCGCCCCTCCTCCAGCGTAGTGGCGAACGGCTTTTCGCACAGCACGTGTTTGCCCGCCTGTAACGCTTTGAGATTGATAGGATAGTGCTGTTGCATCGATGTCAGGTTAATGAGCATATCGAACTCACAGCGTTGCAGCATCTCCTCTAGGTCGGTATATACCTGGGGGATGCCGAACTGTTCAGCGCGTTCGCGCGCCCGCTCCTCGCGCACATCGCATACCGCCACTACCTGCGCGTGCGCGCTTGTCTTGAGGTCGTTCAAGTAGTGCCAGCTCACGCTACCACATCCTGCAATCGCGATACGGATGGTGGACATGGATGTCACTCCTTCTGGGTGGTGATTCGGTTTCTGGCTACTTCTTTCAGCGTGCTGGCAATCTTCCCCTGCCCGCTCAGGTGTTGCATCCTGTCCGTGTGCCTGTTAGAATAATGGGGCAGGGAGGAAGGCAAGAGGAGATGGGAGAACGGCTACGGAGCGCTCTGCCCTGGGTGACGTTGTTCGTGGTGCTGCTGGGCGTGGTAGCAGCCTCGCTCACTCTGGCGAAGCGGGTGCCAGAACCTCCGCGCAAGGTGAAGCTGGTAGTGTGGGGGCTGCAGCTGGGCGAGGAGAGCGCGGGGCTACGCGCGCAGGTGGAGGAGTTCGAACGCCGATATCCGCACATTGAGGTGAGCCTGCTGTCGATGGGCGCGGGGCGAATGAACCCGCAGAAGTTGATGACCGCCATCGTGGGCAAAGTGCCTCCTGACGTCATCTTTCAAGACCGCTTTACCATCGGCGACTGGGCATCGCGCGACGCCTTCCGCCCTCTGGACGACCTTATCGCCCGCGACCGCGACAAGCCCGACGGCATCCGCCCAGAGGAGTTTTACCACGCCTGCTGGCAAGAGGCGTGTTACAAGGGGAAGGTATACGCTATCCCCGCAGGCACAGACAACCGCGCGCTATACTACAACAAACAGCTCTTCCGTGAAGCGGGGCTAGACCCCGAACGTCCTCCGCAAACGTGGGATGAGCTACTGGAATACGCCAAGCGGCTGACCAAACGCAACCCTGACGGTACCTACCAACGTATCGGCTTCATCCCCAACTACGGCAACTCGTGGCTGTACCTATACTCCTGGCAGAACGGGGGCGAGTTCATGTCGCCCGATGGGCGTACCTGCACACTGAACAATCCCCGCACGGTAGAAGCTTTGGAGTGGCTCGTCAAGGTGTACGATGAGCTGGGCGGAGCCAAGAACATCAACGCCTTCGCCTCTGGCTTTCAAACGCAGGAGATGGACCCCTTCTTCATCGGCAAGGTGGCGATGAAGATCGACGGCAACTGGGTGCTGAACAACATCGCCCGCTACAAGCCTGACCTAGACTTTGGGGTGGCGCCCGCCCCTGTGCCTGCAGCCCGCCTGCGCGGCGAACCGCCCTTCGAGGGACAGCCCAAGTTCATCACGTGGTCTGGTGGGTTCTCCTTCGCCATTCCGCGCGGCGCCAAGCACGTGGAAGAGGCTTGGCTATTCATCAAGTGGATGAGCAGCGTGGAGAGTAACCTCATCTCCGCGCGCGCCCAGAAGGCATGGAACGAGAGCAAAGGGCGTCCCTACGTGCCTGGGCTTTCTGCTAACCTGAAGGTCAACGAGGCGGTGTTCAAGGAGCTGGCTCCCAAGTCCCCCAAGTTCCGCGAACCCCTGCGCATGTTCATTGACCTAATGCAGGTCTCTAAGTTCCGCCCTGTGACCTTTGTGGGGCAGAGGTTGTGGGACGAGCACGTGCGCGCCTTCGACATGGCTATCCTACACGAGATGACGCCGAAGCAGGCGCTGGACGCTGGCGCACAGACCGTGCAGCGCGAACTGGACAAGGTGTTCACGCGCGAGAAGTACCCGATTCTGGACATCCGCATTCCGATGGCGTTGATTGCGCTGGGGTTGCTGGCTTTCGTCGGCGTCATCGTATGGCTAGCAAGGCGCAGCGGTCACGTGGGCAGACTCGGTCGTCCCGAGGCGATAGCAGGCTATCTATTCGCCTCGCCTTGGATTGTGGGCTTCTTCCTATTCACGGCAGGACCTATCCTCGCCTCTATTGTGTTCAGCTTCTGCGACTACGATGTGTTGCATCCGCCGCGCTACGTGGGGCTGCTCAACTACAAGGAGCTGCTGACCATTGACCTCGCCTTCCTCAGCAAAGCCTTCTACAACGCGGGGTATCTAGCGCTGTTCGGCATCCCGCTGGGGATGACGACGGGGCTGGCGATTGCCATGTTGCTGAACACGCAGGTGCGCGGCATGAGCGGCTACCGCACAGCTTACTACATGCCCTCCATCGTCCCCGTAGTGGCGTCGGCGGTGCTGTGGGCGTGGGTGCTCAACGGCGACCCCAATCGCGGACTGGTCAACGCGGCGTGGAAGGCGACACTGGGCGAGTGGTTCGGCTGGGCGCCGCCCGGATGGTTTGGCGTGCCCGAATGGAGCAAGCCCGGGCTCATCCTGATGGGGCTGTGGGGCGCGGGCGGCGGCATGATTCTATGGCTTGCGGGGCTACAGGGCGTGCCAACGCAGCTGTATGAAGCCGCCGAGCTGGACGGCGCTACCGGCTGGGCGAAGTTCCGACATGTGACCTTGCCCATGCTCTCGCCTTACATCTTCTTCAACCTCATCATGGGCACGATACACGCGCTGCAGGAGTTTGACCGCATCTATATCCTGGGTGGCGTGGGCGCAGGCACGAGCAGCACTGGTCCGGGCGATAGCTTGCTGGTGCCCGTGATGTATCTGTTCAACAACGCCTTTACCTACTTTAAGATGGGCTACGCCTCGGCGCTGGCGTGGATTATCTTCCTCATCATCCTGGTGCTGACGCTGATTCAGCTGAAGCTCGCTCCACGCTGGGTGCACTACGAAGCGGAGAAGGGAAAGTGAAGCCAGAGCGAGGGGAATCCGTCTCCACTACAGTACAAGGTTTCTATCCCATGAATGACGAAGGAGGAAAGCATGTCGTTGCAACGAGTAGCAGTGTTGCTTCAGGAGCCGATTGGAACCATCAGTCCTTACCTGCATGGCGAGTTCGCCGAGCATCTGGGCGAGTGTATCTACCCGGGCATCTGGGTGGGCGAAGATTCGTCCATCCCTAACATCGGGGGCATCCGTCGGGATGTGGTGGAGGCTCTGCGTCCACTGGAAATCCCCGTGCTGCGCTGGCCTGGAGGGTGTTTCGCGGACGCTTACCACTGGCGCGATGGTATCGGTCCGCGCGAGAAGCGCCCTTTGCGCCTGAACTACCACTGGGGCATGGCGCCCGAGCCGAACCACTTCGGGACGCATGAGTTTATCGCCTTCTGCCGTTTGATTGGCGCGGAGCCGTACATCGTGGGCAACGTCGGTTCTGGGACGCCCGCTGAGCTGCGTGATTGGGTGGAGTACTGTAACTTCGCGGGCAACTCGGCTCTGGCGAACGAGCGACGCGCCAACGGAGCGGAGGAGCCGTTCCGCGTGCGCTTTTGGGGAGTGGGCAACGAGAACTGGGGCTGCGGCGGGCACATGCATCCCGAACAATACGCCGAGCTGTTCTGCCGCTACCGCACTTTTCTGTTCTCCTATTCTGACACGCCCATCCACGCCATCGCCTGCGGCGCAGCAGGCAACGACTGGGACTGGACGTGGAGGTTCCTGAACAGCCTACGCCGACGTGGCTGGAGCCGAGGGCACCTGGTGCAGTCGCTCGCTGCGCACTACTACTGCGGCTCCGCAGGCACCGCGACTGAGTATACCACCGAGCAATGGACGGAGCTGCTCTGCAAGGCGAAAGCCATCGAGGGCATCCTGACAGGGCATCGCACGGTGATGGACGAACTGGACCCGGAGCAAAAGATTAGCCTGATTATCGACGAGTGGGGGGCGTGGCATCCCGTAGAGCCAGGCAAGCCCGGATACGGGTTATACCAGCAAAACACCATTCGCGACGCGCAGGTGGCGGCGCTCACGCTGGACATCTTCCACCGGCACTGCCACCAGATTTTCATGGGCAACATCGCGCAGCTGGTCAACGTGTTGCAGTCGCTGCTGCTCGTGCAAGAGGACAAGTGTATCAAGACGCCTACATACTACGTCTGGCAGCTGTACGCGCCGCACAAGGGGGCGCAGGCGGTGCGCTTCGAGACGCTGTCTGAGACGCTGTCCGACGGAGGCGCAGTGCGCGACTTCTGCCGACAGCAGTATCTGCAGAAAGAGGGCTTTGCCTTGCAGAGGATAGAGGGGTCGGCTTCCGTGCGGGAGAACACAGTGTGTGTGACCCTGTGCCACACACACCCAGAGGAGCCGACTGAGCTGGAGGTGCAGGTCATTGGAGGAGAGGTCTCGCAGGCGGAGGCAGTGTTCCTCACCGCCGATGACATTCGCGCCCACAACACTTTTGAGAACCCGGAGCGCGTGAAGCCGTCCGAACCACATCAGGTGCATGTGGAGAGGAACCACCTCAGGCTCAGTGTGCCTAAAGCCGCAGTAGTGCGCATCACGGCAAAGCTGGCGTCATAGGATGACGCGGGCGCAACCCCGAGGGACTGCCGAGAAGAGGTTTTTGTGACTGATTATGCGTATCAGCGAGCAGGTAGGGATAGCGGGCGCCCTCTCTGTGGCGCTCTCGTTGGTCGGATGTCGGCGGAAGCAGGAGCGAGGCAACGCGGTGCCTCTGCGTGCGTGGACGATGTGGGGAGGCGACGAGGCAGACGCCTTTCAGGTGGTAGTAGACGAGTTCAACCGCACGCACCCGCACATCCAGGTGCACAACCTCGCCGCCGTAGAGGATACCAAAATCATCCGCGCCATCGTGGCGAACGACCCGCCAGAGATTTTCACCTTGCGCGACCCGGGCTACCTCGGCTCGCTCGCGGCGAACGGCGCGTTGCTCTGCCTGGATGACCTCTTCCGTCAATCAGGGTTGAACGAGAAGGATTACGCCCCTGGCTCGCTGTCGCAATGCCGATACAACGGCAAGCTATACGCGATGATTTACCTGCAGGACTGTTTCGCTCTGCTGTGGAACAAAGACGCCTTCCTTGACGCGGGGATGAACCCCGAGCGTCCGCCCCGCACGCTGAATGAGATGGTGGAATACGCGCGGAGGCTGACCAAACGCGACAAGAATGGACGCATCCTGCGCCTCGGCATAAAGCCGCCCGACCCGCTCATCATCATCGCCGCGTTCGGGGGACAGTTCGTGGACCCGAAGACAGGCATGCCTACCGCTGACCACCCCCGCAACATCGAGGCGCTGGCGTGGTATCGCACGCTCATCGAGGCGCAGGGTAGCTCCGAGGAGGTCAACGCCTTCGAGGCGGGCTTTGGGCAAGAGATGGGCATCAACAACCCCTTCCTCGTGGGTAAGGTAGCGATGATGATCGATGGGCAGTGGAACCCTTACTGGTTCCAGCGGTATGGGCCGAAGGTGCGCTACGGCGCGGCGCCCCTCCCGTATCCTGACCAGTATCCCGAGATGAAGCAACCGACCTGGTTAGGCGGCAACATCTTCTGCATCCCCGCCAACTGCAAACATCCTAAGGAGGCGTGGGAGTTCCTGCGGTGGACGCAGACAGTAGAAGCGCAGGTGCTGTTCGCCAGCACAATGCACGGCGTGCCCAACATCCTGGAGGTGCGGAAGGAGCGCAGCCTGCGCGAAGGGGAACCCTGGAAACGCGCCTTCGCCGTGTTCATGGATGTCGCCAACAGCCCCAATGCGCGTCACTTCCCGCCAACGCCCATCACGGGGCTGTATCAATACGAGATATACAACGCGGCGGACTTCGTGCGCTACGGCACGAAAACGCCCGAACAGGCGTTGCGCGATGTGCAGCGCCGAGTCACTCGCGAGATGTTGAGGTGGAAACGGTGAAGAGGACACGGGACCGCTGGCGCGACCTGACAGGCTGGCTGTTCGTCTCCCCTTGGTTGCTGGGCTTCCTACTCTTCACGCTCTATCCCATTCTCGCGTCGCTCTACTACAGTTTCTGCGACTACCGCGTGCTGTCGCCGCCGAAGTGGGTGGGGCTTTCCAACTACGTCGCCTTGCTGACCGACCGCGACTACTTCCTGCCCTCACTGGGCAACACGCTGTTTATGTTGATCGAGCTGCCTCTTGCCCTAGTGATTGGGCTGGCGATGGCGCTGTTGCTCAACCACAAGATACCCGGCATTGGCGTCTTCCGCACGATATACTACCTGCCTTCGGTGATGCCCGTCGTGGCGGTGGCGGTGCTGTGGCTGTGGGTGTTAAACCCGCAGTATGGGCTGCTCAACGCCATCCTGACGCCCGTTCTGGCGCCTTTGGGGCTACAGCCGCCTGGCTGGCTCGCCGATCCCGCATGGGCGAAACCCGCTTTCATCATGATGGACCTGTGGGCAGTGGGCGGCAGCGTGGTCATCTACCTTGCCAGCCTGCAGAACGTGCCCGCACACCTGTACGAAGCCGCCGAAATCGACGGCGCGAGCGCCTGGCATAAGACGATACACATCACGCTGCCCATGATTTCCCCTGTCATTTTCTACAACCTCGTGATGGGCGTCATCTGGACGTTTCAATACTTCACGCAGACCTTCATCATGACGCAGGGCGGGCCGCAGAACGCCACGCTGTTCTACGCGCTCTACCTCTTCTACAACGCCTTCCGCGACTTTCGGATGGGATACGCTTGCGCGATGGCTTGGATTCTGTTCCTGCTGACGCTGATTGCCACGCTCATCGTATTCCGCACCTCCGCGCGATGGGTGTACTACGAGGGGGAGAGGCGATGAGGAACGGGCAGAGCCAACCGTTCGCTACGTGGAAGCACTCCAAAGTGTGGCGCAGGCGAATCGCTGTCGCCGCGGTGTACCTTGTCTTGATTGCGCTGAGCATTTCGTTCCTGGCGCCCTTTGCGCTGATGGTCTCCACCTCACTCAAGACGGACGACCGCATCTTCACGGAGAGTATCGAGTGGATTCCCCGCCCGATTCGCTGGCAGAACTACGTCGAGGCGCTGGAATCGTTCCCCTTCCTGCTCTACCTGCGCAACACGCTGTTCGTGTGCGCGATGGTCGTGGTAGGCACGGTGCTGTCGTCAGCGCTGCCTGCTTACGCCTTCGCTCGCCTGCGCTGGAGGGGGCGCGATGTGCTGTTCCTCATCATGCTAATGACCATCATGTTGCCCGCACAGGTGACCATGCTGCCCCTGTTCGTGCTGTTCCGCACGCTCGGCTGGACGGGCACGTATCTGCCGTTGATTATCCCGCCGTTTTTCGGCAGTGCGTTCGCCATTTTCCTGCTGCGACAGTTCTTCCTGACCATCCCCCAGGAGCTTTCCGACGCGGCGCGGCTGGACGGGTGTTCAGAGTGGCGCATCTTCTGGCAGATTATCGTGCCCCTTTCCGTGCCCGCGCTGGCGACAGTGGCGCTGTTCGCCTTCATCGGCGCGTGGACGGACTTCATCAATCCGCTCATCTACCTGACGGATGAGAGCACCTACACGCTGGCGGTGGGGCTACAGACCTTCGTGGGGCGACATAGCTCTGAGTGGAATCTGCTGATGGCGGCGGCGACGGTAGTTACCCTGCCGCTGATGGTGGTCTTTTTCTTCACGCAGAAGCTGTTTATCGAGGGGATTACGCTGACGGGAATGAAGGGCTAGCCTCAGTCGTGATGATGGCTTGGCAGGAGCGTTGCCTGTTGTTTATCTACGCGAAGCACTCACGTGCTTCACTACAAGCTGTAAAGTCCGACGGGCGCACTTTCGTGCTAGTAGTGGCGCACGTTAGTGCGTTCTGCGCCATGTTGGTAGTGGTGCACGTTAGTGCGCCTCCTGTCATTCTGAGCGGAGCGAAGAATCTCTCAGAGGCTTCGCTTGCGCTCAGCATGACAAGTCTGGAGGGTCGCGCTCCGTCGCGGACGGCGTCATGTTGGTAGTGGCGCACGTTA
>JANWXG010000103.1 GCA_025057335.1 bacterium
TGCAGATGTGTCGCGAGGGCAAGGGACCTGTGCTGGTGGAAGCGCGCACGTACCGCTACTTCGGTCACTCCCTCTCCGACCAGCAACGCTACCGCACGAAGGAAGAAGTGGAGGAGTATCGCCAGCGTGACCCCATCCTGCTGCTGCGCCATCGGATGCTGGAGGCGGGCATCGCCACCGAAGCGGAGATGGACGCCGTGATGGAGATGGCGCGCCAGACCATCGATGAGGCAGAGCGCTTCGCCAAAGCTAGCCCGTTCCCTCCTGCGGTGGAGCTATTTGAAGGGCTCTATGTGCCCAAAGACCCGGTAGAGTTCGCCCGTGAGCGCGAGCAAGAGGAGGCGCTGCGGGCGCGCATCCGCCCCATCGAGGATGAAATTCGCCGAATCGCGCGTGAGCAGGCGGAGACCCCGGGCGGAGCCATCATGCCCAAACTGAAGAAGGAAGACGCGCAACGTCTGGAACAAAAGTACGGTATCCCCATTAAGTACTACAACGAGGCTCTCGCGCAGGCGCACGCTGAGGAGATGCGTCGTGACTGGCGCGTGTTCGTGATGGGCGAGGATGTGGGCATCTACGGAGGAGCCTATGCCGCCACGCGCGGACTGTGGGACGAGTTCGGCGGACGGCGCGTCATCGACACACCCATCTCCGAGCTGGCAATAGCGGGCGCGGGTGCGGGCGCCGCTATGCGCGGTATGCGTCCTATCGTGGAGTTCCAGTATGTGGACTTTACGACCCTCGGCTCCGACCAGATTTTACACAACGCGGCGTACAACCGCTATATGTTTGGCGGCAAGACCAAAGTGCCTGTCGTGTACCGCTCGCAAGGCGGCGTTGGGCGCTGTATCGCTGCGCATCACAGCGAGAGCATGGAGGCATGGTGGCTGTATGTGCCAGGTATCTACCTGGTGATGCCCTCTACGCCCTACGATGCGAAGGGCTTGCTCAAAGCCGCTGTACGCGACGACAACCCCGTCATGTTCCTCGAGCACAAGCTGCTCTACTCGGGCGTGATGGGACCTGTACCCGATGAAGACTACATCATCCCGCTCGGCGTGGCAGACATCAAGAAGCCAGGTGAGGACGTGACGATTGTGGCGTACTCGCGCATGGTGCACGTCGCCCTAGACGCAGCGTGGGACCTCGAGGAGAGAGAGGGCATCCGCTGCGAAGTCATCGACCCGCGCACGCTCCATCCACTGGACGTTGCCACGATAGCCCACTCTGTGCGCAAGACGGGGCGCGTTATCCTGATGTCCGAGGGATGGACGAAGGGCGGCGTCGCCAACGAGTTCCTGCGCCAGATTCTAGAATACCGCTTCGAGAACGGATACAGCGGCTGGGACTATCTAGACATGCAGCCGATTATCCTCGCCGCGAAAGACGTGCCCGTGCCGATGAGCGAGACTCTGGAAGACGCCTCCATCCCCACCCGCGAGGACGTCATTGCAGCGGTGCATCTGTTGTGTCAGTAGCAGGCTTCCTCTCCCCTTCCCTCACCCTGAGAAGGGGGGAGGGAGCTCTTGATGTGACAGCCACCCAGAACTACGCGCGACACAGGAGAAGGTTTTTCTTGGCACAGAACGGAGCAATCAAAGCAATCCTCTTTGACTTCGTGAACACTCTGGCGCCCCTGCGAGAACGGGAGTTTTTGCGCATCCTGCAGGGCGTGTACGACTATGTGCATCCCGCCGCGCCACACGTACCTCTCGAAGTCTTCGTGCAGCATTACGTGCGCATCCGCGACGAGCAGTACGCGCGCAACCTGCCTGACCTTAGAGAGAACGACTTCTTCGAGCGAATGGCAACACTGTGGCGCCAGATGACCCACGCCCCGCCCAATCCGAAGCAAGTGCGTGAGATGATGGCTCGATACGCCCTCGCGTTTGAGGAGGTGGTTACGCCTGCCGCGTATGTGCAGCCTCTGCTGCGGCAGCTCTCCGAGAGGTATCGGCTCGGAGTGCTCTCTAACTATCCGTACGCGCCCTGCATCTACCGGGTGCTCCACCGACATGGCTTGTCGGCTTACCTCTCGTCTATAGTGGTCTCAGCGGAGGTGGGAATAGTGAAGCCACACCCCGCACTGTTTCGCCTTTCCCTATACCAGTTGGGGGTATCTACGAACGAATCCCTCTACGTGGGCGACGATTGGTGTACCGATGTCATTGGAGCAGCTCGGGCAGGGATGCGCAGCGTGTACACCCGCGAATGGCGCACGGAGCCAGACCCCTGTGAGAACCATGTAGAGGCTACTCCCGTAGCACAAATTCGCTCGCTGCAGCAGCTTCCTGACATCCTGAGGCAGCTGCAAGCATAGGCGGTTGACCTTCTTCTGGGAAAGCGATACACTATATACCGTCTATACTGTAAGAGGAAGGAGACGGGATGAGTTCAGGATACCATGTGGCGATTGTGGGCGCGACGGGCGCTGTTGGTACAGAGTTCTTGCGCGTGTTGGAGAGACGTCGTTTCCCTGTCGCCTCCTTGCGCCTGCTTGCCAGTGAGCGCTCCGAAGGCAAGCAGCTAACCTTCATGGGCGACTCTCTGACGGTACAACGGCTCACGGAAGACTCGTTTGAGGGCGTGCAGATTGCCTTCTTCTCCGCAGGGGCGTCGCGCAGTCGGCAGTTTGCTCCTGCCGCCGTACGGGCTGGGGCGGTCGTCATCGACAACTCCTCCGCGTTTCGCATGGACCCGCAGGTGCCTCTCGTCGTTCCAGAAATCAACCTGGATGACGCCCGCGAGCATCGGGGCATCATCGCCAACCCGAACTGCTCCACTATCATCATGTTGATGGCGGTGGCGCCTCTGCATCGGTTGAGCCCGGTGCGACGTATCGTCGTGAGCACTTACCAGGCGGCGAGCGGTGCGGGCGCGCAGGCGATGCAGGAACTGCTAGACCAGACGGCAGCGGTGCTGGAAGGTAAAGAGGTGACTCCGCGTGTGTTGCCACACCAGATTGCCTTCAACCTCTTCAGCCACAACTCCGCTATCAACGAGTGGGGGTACAATGAAGAGGAGTGGAAGATGATTCACGAGAGTCGCAAAATCTTGCACGAGCCTGACCTGGCGATTACCGCCACCTGTGTGCGCGTGCCAGTGTTGCGTGCGCACTCAGAGAGCATCAATGTGGAGTTCGCCCAGCGTCGCCCCACCGTGCAGGAGGCGCGCGAGGCGCTGAGCGCGTTTCCGGGCGTGAAGCTGGTGGATGATCGCGAGCGGAACCACTTCCCGATGCCCATCGAAGCTACCGACCGCGAGGAGGTACTGGTCGGGCGCATCCGGGAGGACGTATCCAACCCGTTGGCGCTAGACCTGTTCGTTAGTGGTGACCAGCTGCTGAAAGGCGCAGCGCTCAATGCGGTGCAAATTGCAGAAGGGATGATTCGCAGAGGCTGGCTGTAGAGCTGGAGAAAGCCTTCACGTCCCGGAACCACAATTGCAGAGAGCGCGCAGAAAACGGGAGGAAAACATGCAGGTGAACTGGGGACCCGTGGTGACCGCAATGGTCACCCCCTTTAATGAGAACTTAGAAGTGAACCTCGACGCCGCACAGGCGCTGGCAGAGCTGCTAGTACAGACAGGCTCCACGGGGCTGGTCGTCAGCGGCACGACAGGTGAATCGCCTACCCTCTCCTTTGAGGAGAAGGTGACCCTGTTTCGCAAAGTGAAGGAGGCGGTGGGTAACCGTGCAGCGGTCATCGCGGGCACGGGAACGTACGATACTGCCGAGTCAGTGCAACTCAGCCAGGAGGCGGAGCGCGTGGGCGTCGACGGCTTACTGCTGGTAGCGCCCTACTACAACCGTCCCTCACAGGAGGGGCTGTATCAACATTTCAAGACGGTTGCACACGCCGTAGACATCCCTGTGATGATTTACAACATCCCAGGGCGCACAGGGGTCAACATCGATCCCTCCACCCTGCTGCGGCTGGCAGAGGTAAACAACATCGTCGCCGTGAAAGAAGCCAGTGGCAACCTCAACCAGATGTCGGAGATTTGCGCGGGGGCGCCCGAAGGTTTTCTGGTGTATAGTGGTGACGACTCCCTGACCCTGCCGTTGCTCGCGGTTGGTGGAGTGGGCGTAGTGAGTGTAGCATCCCACATCGTCGGGCGCGACATCCGTCGCATGTGCGACGCCTTCTTCGCAGGGCACGTACAGGAGGCGAAAAAGCTGCACCATCGGATGCTGCCGCTCTTTAAGGCGCTGTTCTGCACAACGAATCCCGTACCTGTCAAAGCGGCTCTGAATATGTTGGGAGCCAATGTGGGCGGTGTACGCTTGCCGCTGGTGGAAGCCAACGAGAAGGAGAAAGAGACCATCCGAAAAGCCTTGAGAGATTACGGGTTACTGGGGTGAACGAGGACACCTTTCCCTACGAAGAGAGCATCGCGCTGATACCCCTGGGGGGTACTGGGGAAATTGGTAAAAACCTCACCGTTATCCAGTTCGGTGGGGAGATACTGGTGGTAGACTGCGGTCTGGCGTTCCCCTTCGACGACGTGTACGGTGTGGACATCGTGATACCCGACATCACCTACCTACGCGAGAACGCCGACCGTGTGCGCGGCATCGTGCTCACACATGGGCACGAAGACCACGTGGGCGCACTGCCCTACGTACTGTCCGAAATCAACGTGCCCGTATGGGGCACACGTCTGACGATGGGGCTGGTGCGCGCCAAGCTCAGTGAGCGACTGCCCCTCTCGCAGCTCGACCTGCGCGAGTATGCCCCTGGCGACCGCGTGCCTATCGGTCCTTTTATGGTGGAACCAGTGCGTGTCACGCACAGCATCCCCGAAACGGTTGCTCTCAACATCGAGACGCCCATCGGTAGAGTCGTGTTCGTCAGCGACTTCAAGATAGACCACACCCCCATCGATGAATGGCGTTTCGATGCGGCACGCTTTGGGCAGCTGGGCGAAGAAGGGGTGCTGGCACTGGTCTCTGATAGTACCAACGCTGAGAAGCCAGGCGTGACCCCCTCGGAGCGCGTCGTTGGTGCAGCATACGACCGCATCTTCCGCGAGGCGCCCGGACGCATCATCGTCACGATGTTTGCCTCTAACATCCATCGAATGCAACAGGTGCTAGATACCGCTGCGCGTTACGGCAAGAAGGTCGCAGTGCTCGGGCGCAGTATGCAGCAAAACCTGGAAATCGCCATCGAGCTGGGCTATGTTTGGCTACCCCCCGACACGCTGATTCGTACTGAGGAAATGAAGAACTACTCTGGGCGCGAGCTGGTCATCCTCGCGACGGGGGCGCAGGGCGAGCCGCTCTCGGCACTCACACGCATCTCGCGCGATGAATACAAGGCGGTGCAGATCGAGCCGGGGGACACGGTTATCCTCTCTGCTACGCCCATTCCAGGCAACGAAAGTCTCGTATGGCGCACGGTCAACCGCCTTATCCGCAAAGGTGCACACGTCATCTACCCGCCGATGCAGCCCGTACACGTGTCAGGGCACGCCTGCCAAGAGGAGCTCAAGATGATGTTGGCGCTGGTGCGACCGAAATACGTCATCCCTATGCACGGCGAGCCCCGCATGGCGGTACAGTATGCCCGAATGGCGCGGGAGATGGACATCCCTGCGGAGAATATCTTCTTGATAGACCTAGGCGATACCCTCTACCTGCATCCCAGCGGCGCGAAGCTCGGTGAAAAGGTGCCAGTTGGCAGGGTACTGGTAGACAGTGGAGGCAACAGCGGAATCAGCGACGTGGTGCTGCGCGACCGCAAGCATCTGGCGCAGGATGGCTTGGTGCTGGTTGTAGTGGCGATTGACAAGGAGACGGGTGAAATCCTGGCTGGTCCTGACGTCACCTTGCGCGGTATGGCTGTGAGCGAAGAGGAGGAGCCCGAGTTCACTGAGTACCTGCGCGAGCAGGTGCTGTCGGAACTGCAGGAGCTGGACGTTTCCGAAGTGACCGACTGGGACGCGGTGCGCGCCGATGTACGCAGTGCGGTTACCCGAGCGGTCAAACAGCGGCTAAAGCGCCGCCCCGTGGTGATTCCTGTCGTGATGGAGATTTGAAAGCAGTGTCCTAGGAGGGCGCGGCTCCCGCCGAGCCGAAGTGTTATGCTGAGCACGAGTGGTAGGTTCCGTTGTCACGCTTGTCACGCTGAGCGTAAGCGAAGCGTCTCTTGTCTCTGCCAAACCGAGATTCTTCGCTGCGCTCAGAATGACAATAAGGCGCTTGGAATGACGACGAGGTTGGAGGGCGAGGCTCCCGCCGAGCCGTCGCATGTGCAGTTTGTCGGCTCACCAGAGGTTCGCCCTCCAGAAGGCATCGGCTGGAGGGCGAGGCTCCTGCTGAGCCGATTCTTCGCTCCGCTTGGGTGACAGAGGTTAGGAGAGAGGGCGCATGTCAGTGCGCTGCTACAAGCAGAGAAGTTTGTAGTGAAGCACGTCAGTGCTTCTAACAGGGGGAACATACAGCGCGTGAGCGCTTGCAGCAAGGGAGGAGGGAAGGCAGATGCAAGATGCTACCCGGCGCGCGTTGATACTGGCGGTATGTGGAGCGGTGGTGATTGCCGTCGTCCTCGGACTGCGGCAAATGGGTTTCTTTCGCAGCGCACAGGCTCGCGCCAATGAGGAGTTTCGGCTGAGTGACCTGGCACACCACAACAATGACCCCGAAGCTGCCATCCGCCACATGCAAAACGCGGTCAAGCTAGACCCTCACTTTGTGGAGGCGCGCGAAGGGCTCGCTGCCCTGTACGACCAGCATCGGGGGATGGAGCATGCCGTAGCGGAGTACGAGCGTGCCATTCGCGAAGACCCGCAAAACGAGGCACGCTACTGTTATCGCATTGCCCAGCTCTACTTCCTATATCGCCAGTGGCAGCCCGCCTTGGAGTGGGCTCGACGCGCGCAAAAGCTGCAACCCGACGACCATCACGTGCAACGCATCATCGGCTTCTGCCTGGAACGACAGAACAAGTGGCAGGAAGCCGAGCAGCATTGGAACAGCTTGCTTCAGAAAGACCCCGGAAATACGGATGTGCAGCGTAGCCTAGAAAGGGTGCGGCGACATCTGGCAAAAGTAAAACCACACAATGCAAAGGGAGGGTAGGCGGAGGTGTTTCGCAACTACCGTGACATCTTGCGACAGATGGAGATGGAGATGCAACGGCTCTCGGATGAGGCGTTGCTCAGTGTCTTCGGTCCGCTGGGGGCGACCGAACGGTTTTGGCAACCCCCCGTCGATGTGTGCGAGACCGAAGACGCGCTCATCGTCAAAGCGGAAATTGCAGGAGTACAACCTGACCGCATCAGCGTGTCACTCTCTTCAGACAACAGGGTGCTAGTCATTTCGGGAATGCGTACGGAAGAGGAGGAAGAGCGCCGTGCGCGCGTGCGCTGTTACCAGCTGGAAATCTATTATGGTCCCTTTGAGCGCCATATCACACTCCCCCCTGACATCCCTATCGAGCGCGAGGATATCTCCGCTACCTATCGTAATGGCGTGCTGACCGTGCGCATCCCCAAGCGAGTGCATCCGGAGATGCCTGCAGTCCGACGCATCCCCATCACGCAAAGCGAGACCGAGAGCGACTAACTACGAAAGCGAGGGAGAAGCGATGGCGGACGAAGAGACCCCTGTCAGAACTAGCCACGAGGGCGAAAAAGACCTCCGCATGGAGATACCCGAGATACTGAACCTGCTGCCGTTGCGCGATACGGTGGTCTTCCCCGTGCTCATCGTACCTATCGCCGTCGGCAGGGAAAGCTCCATCAAGCTCATAGACGACTCCGTAGTCGGAGGCAACCGCATCATCGGCGTGGTGGCGATGAAAGACCCGACGGTGGAGGCGCCTACTCTGGATGACGTATACCCTGTGGGTACCGCCGTCGTCATCCGCATGATGGGCAAAATGCCCGACGGCATCCGCTTGATAGCACAGGGCATCAGCCGCATCGAGATACTGGAAGCCGTGCAGACCCAGCCCTACCTGCGCGTGCGCGTGCGAGTCGTACCCGAGCCTGCACAAATCAGTGAAGAGGATAGCCTTGAGATCGAAGCGCTGCGCCGCAGCATCGCCGACTCCTTCCAGAAAGTAGTGCAGATGTCGCCCAACTTGCCAGATGAACTGGCGGGCATCCCGCTGAACGTCACCGAACCACATGTGCTGACCGACCTAGTGGCGGCGCACTTGCCCCTTTCCATCCCAGATAAGCAAAAGATTCTGGAGACCTTTGACCTCAAGGAGCGCATGCGCCTGCTGCTGCAGATGCTAGCGCGCGAACTAGAGGTGCTGGAGCTGGGCAGCAAACTGCAATCAGAGGTGCACTCCGAACTCAGCAAGACGCAGCGCGAATACTACCTGCGTGAGCA
>JANWXG010000104.1 GCA_025057335.1 bacterium
GACAATAGTTGCCATTCCGCTGAGCCAGCCCAGCAGGTGAGCCCAAAAGAGGGGCTTCTCCCATAGACGTATCAACATGCCCATGAGGTACCAGTGCAACGGCATCCATACGGCAGTCAACCCCTCCCATTTTGGATGCTTTGCCCACGAGTAAGCAAAACCCAAGCGACTAAGCCCATCTCCGGGGCTAGGGTCGGTAAGCAATATCGCTAATAAACGCAGCACGCCGCCGCACAGCAGTGCAGCTATCAACCATCGGGAAGCCAGTGCGCGGCGTTCTTGGTCAAGCATCGTCTCCTCCGCAATCGGAAGTGTGTCAAAAAACAATACACTCCGCCCTCGGTCCTCTCCTGCTGCTTTGACAGGTGACCTCCGATGAGATAGAATCTGCCTAGAAGCTAGCGGAGGTGCGAGGTGTTACTCAAGCTGATTGCTTGTGAGGTGCTGACCCGCGAGGTGTGCCGCTACGTCGCGGAAAGCCCACACACCGTTGACCTGGAGTTTACTCCAAAGGGAGCGCACGATGATAGCCACCAGCTGCGCGCGCTCATCCAGTCGCGTATCGACGAGGCGGAAGCCTCGCCGCGCCAGTATGACGCCATCCTGCTGGGCTACGGGCTATGCGGTAATGCGACAGTGAACCTGCGTGCCCACCAGACGCGACTGGTCATCCCCCGTGCGCACGACTGCTGCACGCTGTTTCTCGGTTCGCGCCAGAAGTTCCAGCAACATTTTGCGGACGCCCCCAGCACCCCCTTCAGCGCCACAGGCTACATGGAACGCGATGGGGCGTACAGACGTGAATCGAGCCTGAGCGGTACGAGCGGGCTATACGCCACGCTGGAGGAATATATCGCCCAATACGGCGAGGAGAACGGCAGATACATCTTTGAAACCCTGCACGGTAGTATCCAGGCTGCGGAGGGGAACCGCGTGGTATTCATCGATACCCCTGAGACGCGCCACCTGAACTACCTCGAGCGGTGTCGCCTGCGGGCGCAACAGGAAGGCAAAGAGCTGGTGGTGCTGGAAGGCAGCGGACGCCTGCTGCGCAAGCTGGTTTTCGGCGAATGGGACGAAGAGTTTCTGATCGTACAACCCGGTCAGCGCATCACAGGAGTATACGACTGGGACGAGGTGTTGCGAGCCGAGTAGGCTACGGCGTCACAACGTTCATGCCGATTTGCGCCTTCGCTCCTGCTTCGTTGAGGATGCCCTCCTGTCCGCGGAAGCGGTTGCCCAGAATGACTGCTGCGTCGATATCCGCTCCTAGACGGATATGCGTCTTTCCTCTGTCCATGAAATCGCAGCCCATCACGGTTAGCCCTCCGCGCTGCGCATCGATGCAGGGTGCGCCCGTGCCCTTCTTGTCCCAGCCGTTGAAGTGGCAGCCGTCAAAGAAGGTGTGCCCGCGACCTTTGAGCACCACATGGCTTTCGGTGGTATCTACGCCCCAGAAGCCACAGGCGGTGAACTTCACGGGTCCCCGATTTGTCTCCTCGATTTCGATACCCGCCATGAACTGTCCGTTCACAAACGAGACGCCCGCATGCTCCATCACCTGCTCCACGCGCACGGCGACGGGTCCCACGTCCGAACCGCATTGCGTAAGCAACACGTTAGGCGTGCCCGCCCGGGTACGGATGAACTGGAAGCCTATCTTGTAGCCGATGCAGAAACAGTTGCTCATGTATTCCCAATCCGTACGCCCGATGATGAAGGCGATTCCCTCCCGCACCATAAACTGCTTCAGCGGAGTTTGCCACACCTCCCAGAAGGGCCAGATGTGCAGATTTTCCACCCTGCCGATGTCGTAGCACTGGTCGATATAGATGCCTCGGTACAGCGCCTGCATGCCCACATTGCGCACGAAGTGCCTGCCTGCGGGGAACGTTCCGAAATCGATGCCTTGATACGGGTTCACTAGCAGCACGTCTACCAGCGTGCAGTTGTCGCCGATGCCCCGAATCGTCCAAGGGTAGGGGATGGGCGGATCCTTTTGCACCTGCTCCGGGTAGAAGATGGTGATGCCGTGCAGCGTGGCGTTCTGCCTGAGCGTGATGAAGGGCGTGCCATCGGGTTGCTCTTTTCCCGCTATCGCCAGCAGCGTCGTGCCGCGTTGCTGCGAGCCGTAGGTCAGACCGCGAAAGACTCCCTCTAGCACCACATGCTCGCGCACCTCCAACGTGCCGGCTATCAGGTAGTCACCGCGCGGCACGAACACCAGATTGCCCCCCATCTCGTGCGCAGCATCAATCGCTTTCTGGAAAGCGGTAGTGTCGTCACTTTTGCCATCGCCTTTCGCGCCGAAATCGCGCACGTTGAGCGCACCTGCGGGCTGTTCGCCGCGCGTGTCCGCTGAGGCAGCGCCTGCGCTTATCCCTTCTGAGAGTGCCGTCAGCGCCGCGAAGGAACCAAGCCCTTTCAGTAAGTGCCGGCGCTGCAAGGTGAAATCCTCCATCTCTTTGACCTCCTCGTCGATCTGGTTGTCGTACCCATTCGCCTGAGGGAGGAGGCTTCCTGCGTGAGCGGGGGGAACTTCATGACGGAGAGCCCTGTCGGTTGCACGGTAGACCCAACACGGTAGCGGCTTGCCAAAGCCCATACGCTGAGACGGGCAATAGAAACGGAAGCACCTGCAGGAAATAACGCGAGCTGCCAGCTGCCCCTGTGCTGAGGGTGAAATAGAGCGTGGCCAAGACAAAAGTCAACACCCATAGCAGCCGACGCTGTTTCCACAACTGGTGAATACCGTATAGCGCAGACACGATGCAACGGCTGCGTTGCAGGAGACAGTCCGTCCTGGTGCATTCGTTGCAGCGCTTCTGTCGTCAGCTCTCTCTTGACACGGTTGAAATCCGCCAGTCCCCCTTTTGCAAACGCTTGTCCAATCGTTAACACCAGCAGATTGTACTCTCCCGAGGCACTGAGACGATAACTGCCGAATCGCTGGTAGTTATGTATAGACCAGGACAGTAGTGGGGAAACAAACCCCACTAGCGCAGCAAAGAAACATGCCGCGCGTTGGCGGAGGGGAATGGGCAAAAATCCTACCCAGAGAAGCATGAGCAGGGGGGCAAAGTACAACATGCTCACGCGAACCACTGTAGATATCCCCGCAACCACTCCTATAGTCAACCACATGGCGAGAGCGAGCACAGAGGCTGTAGCCGACTGCTGGCGTCGCCAGGCGAGTGCCATGACGTAAAGCAGTAGACACAACAGGAATAAGAAGAGCGTCTCCGAATACATGCTTATCGTTGTGAAGATGGCAACAGGGTGCAAGGCAAACAACATCCCCGCTATCACCGCGCTCCGTTCGCCGATAGTGGCGCACACCGCCCCCATGAGAAGCATAGCACGGCGGAGAGAAGCACGTGGAGAAGCTGCACTACCCATGGACGGATACCAAACCCGGCGTATACAGCAGCGACGAAGAGTGGATATCCTGGCGGGCGTACTGTCGCTACATGCAGAGAAGCATCGTATTCGGGGTTTCCGCCGAACTGCCCCGTCTGGAGAAGGTCGGCCGCGAGCCTGTGGTACAGGTGGGGGTCTTCGCCTACCATACTACAGATAGCCCCTGTAGGAAAGGTACCACTTCTGAAGCAGCCTACAAACGACATTCGGGTTTACGTTCGTAGCACCCTTGCTTAACACGCACATCTTGCACCGAGGATAGCGGAGCGTAGCGCGGCAGCAGTATAACATCGACCTCCGCTGCTGTCAACCGACAGGGAGGAAGGCGAGAAATCGAGACTAATACCACGATACACACCCATCTATGGCCTCACTAACCCTGCATAACAGCAAACGAGACAGTTCCTACGCGGGCAACGTTGTTTTGAACGTTGTCCTCTATTTCCGTGAGAGGCGATGCAAGGCGGCACAGTTTCCTCCGAGTAAGGTCTGGGGCTATGAGCAGGACAAAATCCGCCTGCACGGATGAGAAACTGCGCGCGTTTGAACGTAGCCCTCCATTTCCATTGAGGGACAGTGGGAGGAGCCACCTCGTGCGCCAGTTTTGCTTTCCGAACACCCTCCCGCGCCCTTGACAAGCGGCGGTGAGATACTGTATAATACCCGACGGCAACGGGGCCCCATCGTCTAGTGGTCTAGGACACCTGGTTCTCAGCCAGGAGATCGGGGGTTCGAATCCCCCTGGGGCTACCATGTGGGGCGCCCTCCACCTGCTGGAGGGCGCTCGTGCTTACTTGACCCACTGTAGGATCTGGCGAAACTCGTCGGTACCCGCCTGCACCAGCCACTCGTACACGACCGACTCCGCGCAGGTCACCACCACGCCCGCGTGGCGCAGTCGTTCCATCGCTACCTGCCAGTTCTCCCGCGCACGGGAGCTGACTGCGTCCTGCACGACATGCACCTGAAAGCCACCCTCTTGCGCGTCAAGGGCGGTCTGAGTGACGCAGATATGTGCTTCCACTCCGCAAAGAACCACCTGGCTACGCTCGCTTGCCATGAGCGCCGCGCGGAACGGGTCAGAACCGTAGCAGCTGAAACACATCTTGTCTATCGGCTCGCTGCTTTCAGGAAGTACTTCCGCAATCTCAGGGATGATCCCACCCATCCGCTGTGCATACTGTAGCGTTGCGATGACAGGCACCTTCAGCACGCTGGCAGACTGGACCAGCAGACGACACTGCTGAATGACCCGCTCGCGTTCGTGGACGTAGCGCAGGAACGGCTCTTGCATGTCCACCACGACTAGCACTGAACGGTCTGCTCGTAGAATCTGTGGATGACGCATAAACGGCTCCTCCAACCTCTGATAAATAGATGACTCGTTGTCTTAGATGATGGTAAAAACCCTTCAGGCGCAGAGTCGCTGCGCTGCTCGAGAACCGTCTTCGGTGTCCGTGTCTTGCTCCCCTCTTCCAGCAGTTCTCAGGATGAGGGGGGATTCCTGCGAGGTGTACCTTTGCTGCCGCAGCGCGCACTCCACCTTCGCTCCCCGCTTCGTGTGCACATGGCGGCGCCTCTGTGACGAGGCTGTCTCGTCACTGAAGTTTGTGGATGGCAGCGGCAATCACGGCAATGGTGTCAATAGGGTATACAATACATGTTATGTTCAAACCGTTTCACGTGGGGGAGAACGATGGTCATCCTGTACATCACGCTCAACACCGACGAGGAGGCGCGCCGGGTTTCCCGCGCCCTGCTGGAGAAGCGGCTGGCAGTGTGCACCAACTGGTTTCCCATCACCTGCGCCTACCGCTGGAAAGGGGACATCGTGGAAGAACCCGAAACCGTGCTCGTCGTCAAAACCCTGCCCGAGCTGTACGACGCCGTGACCGAAGAGGTCAAACAGCATATCTCCTACACCAACTTCATCGCGCAGATCGAGGTGCCGAGAATCAATAACGAATTCGCCAATTGGCTGGAAGAGGAACTTTGTGGCGAAGGCTCGAATTCGTCTGGTAATTAGTGCGGTACGAAGCGCGCGGTCTCTGCAAGGAGGTGAGGTGGTGCCGAGGGCGTGGCGCATACTGGCATGGGCGTTCTGGCTCGGTGTTGTCGGGGGGCGCATACTGGCGCAGACGGCAGAACCCGCTCCTCCCCTTCCGACCCTGCAGGCGCTGCGGTGGGAGGAAAGCGTGCTGTACATCGTCGCCTCGGGCAAGGTGACCTTCCACACCTTCACCTTGCGCGAACCGTTGCGCGTGGTGGTGGACATCTCGCCTTGCAGCCTGCCTTCAGAGCCGATTCAGCCAGAAGGGGACACGCCGACTGCGGTGGAGCGTTTACGCTGGGCGCAGTTTAAGGAGGGTGTCGTGCGCGTCGTGCTGGACTTGCGCAGCGACACGCAGTACGCGCTCTCCACAGACCCCAGCGGCGAGCAAGCCATGCTGGCGCTGGGTAGCGCTCCCGACCCACAGGGCGAACCGCCTCGCCTCGTCGCGCCTCCTGCGAAGCCTGCCGCGCCTCCCGCTGAGTTGATACAGATGGAGTGGGAGTCCAACGAGGAGGAGGCCCGCCTGCGTCTGCGCCTGAGCCGCAAGGTGGCAGTGCGCCTGCAACCGCATCGCGAGGGCTACCAGACGATACTGGAGCTGCCACAAGTGAAGCCGAGTGCTGCCCTGCCTGCCGATTGGAACGTGAAGCATCCGCTCATTGAGGAGGTGCAATTTTCGGGCGACGAGAAGGGCGTGCGTTCCGCGCTGCTCATCCGCACGACCCGTGCCGCCAGCCTCCGCGTGGAGTACGACAAGCAACAGCCCGTGATTACCCTGGCAATCAACCGTCCCCGCAACGCGCACGGCAAACTCTCCGAGAAGCATATCGTCATCGACCCTGGACATGGCGGCAAGTCGCTAGGGGCAGTGGGACGCGAGAAAGATTCAGTGGTCTACGAGAAGGACATCAACCTCGCCATCGCCCGGCGGGTAAGGCAACTCCTACTGAAGGAGAAAGCCACAGTGACTATGACGCGCGAGGACGATAGCCACGTCGAGCTGTACGCCCGCCCGCAGCTGGCGAACGACCTCGGAGCCGATTTCTTTATCAGCATCCACTGCGACTCCACGCCCAAGCCCAACTCCGCGAGCGGCACCACCACCTACTTCCACGCCTCCGACCCCGACGGGCGGGCGCTGGCGCAGGCGATTCAGAAACATCTCGCCGCCGTCACGGGCTTGCCTAACCGCGGCGCGCGCAGCGACACCGCCATCTACCAGTCGGGCTTCGCGGTGTTGCGTCGCAGCAACATGCCTGCCGTGCTCATTGAGGTAGCGTACATCAACCACGACGTCGACCGCGCGAAGCTGAAAGACCCCAAGTTTCAGCAGAAGGTTGCGGAGGCGATTGTGGCAGGGCTCAGGGCATACGTGGAAGGGGAGCGAGAGGCTCAGACGGCGCAGCAACGGCGAGAAGTGGAAGTGCGTCCTGCCTCAGACAGAAGGGAAGAGGACATCCCTGTGCAAATGCCGGAGCAGCTGTGAATGAAGACAGTACTTCGGCTACTAGTGGTGTTGCTACTAGCGATACTGGCGTTTGGGGGAGGATACTGGTACGCCAGCCGTCGTCCCCAGCTGGCTCCCAGACCGACAGGCGTGACCACCAAGCCGTCGGTGGTGGTATATGTGCCGCGTTTCGTAGACACGCGCACCGAGTGGGAGGCGAAGCCTGTGCCCGTTGGCGAGGGGGAGGACCCCTTGCGCGTCGCGCTGGAGCACCTGTTGATTACCCGCGATACTCCCTTCCCGCAAGGCACGCGCCTGCTCGGTGTGAACGTCACGGAGGGAGTAGCGGAGGTCAACTTCAGCCGCGAGCTGATAGACAACTTCCCTGGCGGCTCCACGACGGAAGCCTGGATAGTGGAGAGCTTACGTAAGACGCTAGCACAGTTCTCGGATGTGGAGCGGGCGCGTATCCTGGTGGAGGGGAAGCCGATAGACACCATCGGCGAGCATATCGACCTGAGCCAGCCTGTCGCTGTGAGATAGCAGCCGCAGGGGCAAAGTCTTTTCGTAACATGGTTTGACCAGTCTTGCTGAAGGGGATTCTCGGAAGCCCCACCATTGAAATGGTGGGCTAGGTAGAAGGGAAACCAGCCTGCGCAGGTTCCCCACTCCGCGAAGGCGGTTTTTTCCAACCGTAACCCCTGATTTGAATCGTGGGGATTTTTAGATGTCCCACCATTGAAATGGTGGGCTAGGTAGAAGAGAAACCTGCCTGCGCAGGTTCCCGAATCTGCACGAAGCCCCTGCAGTGTCAGCCTAGCAGGCGGGAACTTTTCGCTAATTCCTTATCGATACTAGAAGCATGAACCGCGCCAGCGCTATCAGCTACAAGCCGCTGTTCTGGCTTTCGGTAGCAGCAGGTCTGAGCCTGCTCGCGCTGACGCAACTACACCGTGAAACGCCTCAGGAGAGCGCCTCTATGCCCGTGTATCAGCCATCTGTCAATGCACCGGAGTTTCCTGAAGGGCTGGAATGGTTGAACACCGACCGCCCCCTGCGCCTGAAAGACCTGCGCGGCAAAATCGTGATGCTCGACTTCTGGACGTATTGCTGCATCAACTGCATGCACATCATCCCCGACCTGAAGCGGCTGGAGCAGAAATACCCCAACGAACTGGTAGTTATCGGCGTGCACTCCGCCAAGTTCACCACCGAGAAGGAGACGGAAAACATTCGGCAGGCGATCCTGCGCTATCGTATCGAGCATCCTGTAGTGAACGACCGCGATATGGTGGTGTGGAGCATGTATGGCGCGCGCGCCTGGCCTACTGTGGTGCTCATTGACCCGAACGGCAAAGTGGTAGGCGCGATGTCGGGAGAGGGCGTCTACGAGCCGTTTGACCGCGCCATTCA
>JANWXG010000105.1 GCA_025057335.1 bacterium
TGTCTCCAGCGCGCGCAGACGCGCTTTCGCCGCCTCCAGCGCTGCCTCTGCCTGACGCAGGCTGGTCTCGTTCTGTGTCGGCTGCAGCTCCAGTGCGGTCTGCGCCTGCTTGAGCCGTGCACGAGCCGACTGGAGCGCCGCCTCTGCCTGACGCACCTGCGCCTCGAGGTCGCCCGTCTCCTGCTGAATGACCAGCTGTCCTGTGCGTACCGCGTCGCCCTCGCGCACCAGCACTCTAGCGATTTTGCCCGGCACCTTCGCGGAGAGCGTCACGTCGTCTAGCGTCTGCAGGGCGCCCGTGACGGAAATCGTAAAGGGGATGTCGCCTGTGCGAGCAGGAACCACCGCCACCGCGGCGACTGGAGCCGCCGTTTGCTGAGCAGCAACAGGCTCGCGGCGCTGACCGCATCCGCTCAGCAGGGCAACCCCCACCGTCGTCACCGCTAGGCTGACCAGTATCTTTGCCTCTCTCACTCCCGTAGCCTCCTCTCTTTGCCTACTGCGATTGTGCGTACCTGCCCATCGCCTTCTCCAGACGCGCCCAGGCAACGCGCAGGTCGTAGCGGGCGTTGACCAGGTTCTGCTGTGCCTGCGTGAACGCCAGCTCGGCGTCGCTCAGCTCCAGCTGGGTAGACACACCCGCCTCGTAGCGCACTCGTGCCACGCGCAGGCTTTCGGTTGCTGCTTGCAGACCGCGTTCCGCCGCCGCGACCTTCTCGCGCGCCTCCAGCAGGCTCAGATAGGCATTGCGCACCTCGAGGGAGATACCCTCGCGCACGTTCTCTACAGCGATGCGCGCCTTATCCGCGTCTGCCCGCGCCTGCTCGATGCGCCCCTGCGTCTGACCGCTGTCCCAGATTTTGAACTGCAATGCCGCGATAGTAGTGAAACTGGACTCACGCGGCTGGAAGGTAGAGGTTTTGAGATTAAAGTCCCACTGACCACGAATCAGCAGGCTGGGCAGCACGTCGCGCCGCGCAGCGGTCACTTGCTTCTCCGCCAGCGACACGCCCAAGCTCGCCTGAATCAACTCGGGACGCCGAGTGAGCGCCTCTTGCAGATACTGGTTGTAATCCACTTCTTCAGGAACGTTCTCATCAGGGGGCAACAGCTCCACCGGCTCCTCCACGCGCCTGCCCAGCACGTTGTTGAAAGCAGCTTTCGCTAGTTGCAGGGCGTTTCGAGCAGTGATGACTGCCTGCTGCGCCGCCGCGACCGCCGCGTCCGCCCGCATCACGTCCAGACGGGGGCTCACTCCTGCCTCCACCGCCGCCTCGGCTAATCTGCGGCGGGTCTCAGCGTTCTTTAAGGCTTCCTCTGCAACGCGCACCAGCTCCTGAGCTCGCAACACGTCATAAAACGCCTGCTTGACCTGCAATACCACCTCGTTGCGCGTGCGCTGTACGTCCAGCGCCGCGATGCGTGAAAACAGCGAGGCAGCATCGGTCGCTGTGCGTACCAGCCCGCTGATGTCTACCACCTGGCTCAGGCTGACCGTCGCCGTGCCCGAATCGATGGGCTGAATCTCGATCTCGTTGAAGGAGAATGTTCCTGTGATGGGGTCAAAAGAGGGAAATCGCGCTTTGGGCACACGGTCCAGGCGGCGGTAGTTGGCGGAGACATCCAGCTGGGGCAAGCCTGCTCCCTTCGCTTCGCGCAAGCGGGCGTTGGCTCGGCGCTCATCTTGTAGTACGGTACGCAGGGAACGGCTGTTTTGCAGGGCGATGCGGATACTATCTTGCAGAGTGAGAGCACTGGGTTGCTGCTGGGCTGTCGCGGCACCAGTGACCAGCAGAGCAATCCAGCAGAGCATCGGCGCTGCTCGCTTCATTCCTCTCCACCTCCCTGATAGCGCATCTGATTCTCCAACCGCTCCATCTCGCGCTGGAACATCTCGATGAACTCGCGCACGGCTTGCATCTTAAAGGCAACGAATCCCGAATACAGCGGATGTCGCATGATGATGAGTTTGTCACCTGGTTCGATGCCCAGCTCGCGCCGCGCCTCCGCAGGAATCACTATCTGCCCACGCTCTCCAACGGTAACCATGCCGTAAGTGGCATCCTCAATCCGACATTCGCTCCGTGTATGCATGGTAGTATCCCCCACTCAGCACACTGAAGTGCGCACTCCCAGCTCCTTCCCGTTCGTAGTGCAGGCTTTTGCCTGCTTCCTGCACGAGGAGAGATGTTCATGATAACGCACAAGCAGATATCTCCTGTTTTTCATACTTTTCATGTAAATCATGTTTTTCTGCAGTGTACCAGACTAGCGTTCGCGTTGTCAAGAGGCGGGAGGCATTTTATTTAACGATTGTTCAACCACTTCGAGTTCCTCTGGGTTCGCCCATAGCCCTCTCAGCACAATCGGGATGCCCTGGTGGAGCAATCTCTCACGTCGCTGTTGCCACTCGCGGTCAGGAGCCTGTCCCCAGGTGAAGAACAGGGCGAACGCCATGCCTAGCAACATACCTGCGACGATTTCCGTGTCCACTTCTGGGCGGATGATGCCGCGTCGCTGTTGTTCCTGAAGGTAGCGGGCGAGGTTGGCGGTATTGTCCTCCGCCATCGCGCGGAAGTATCGGGCGCAGACGGGGTGGCGAGTGAACTCGATGATGAACATGCGCGCCATGACAGCGTTATCGCGCATCATGTCCAGAAACTCCTGTAATGCTCTCTGCACCACTTGCGCGGGGTGCAAGTCACTCGCCTCGTCCAGCACGCGCCTTAGGATGGGGGCAAAGCTGCGCGCTTTCAGCACCTCCTCAAAGAGGTGCTCCTTGTTACGGAAGTAGTGGTAGACGAGTGCTTCCGTCACGCCCGCTGCGCGCGCGATACTGCGGATAGACGCCCCGTCGTAGCCTTTCTGTCCAAACTGCTGCAGCGCCGCGTCTATCAGCTGCTGTCGGCGCAGCTGCGCCTGTTGTTCTCGCGAGAGAGAAGGGGAAGACACCTTTTCACCTATCGCTGAACAAATGTTCAACGCATATCAGGTTACCCGAGGGGGAGAGAGAAAGGCAAGCTGGGCTGGCGATGTCTACAGATGCTCAACCTCCTCCAGGCGCCACACTGGAGGGCGAGGCTCCCGCTGAGCCGTTGGGTTTGGGCGGTCGCGACGGAGCGCGACCTTCCAGAGGTTGCTTGAAGGGATGCGCTCTGTCGCATCCACAGCAGCACGAGGGCAAGGCTCCTGACATGCCGTCAGGTTTATGCGGTCGCGGCGGAGCGCGACCCTCCAGAGGTTGCTTGGAGGGATGCGCTCTGTCGCATCCACGCCAGCACGAGGGCGAGGCTCCTGCCGAGCTGTCAGTCCTTGTCATGCTGAGCGAGAGCGAAGCATCTCCTGAGACCCTTTGCTGCGCTCAGGGTGACAAGGGAGCAGGGCGAGGTGCTGGTTGCGCAGGGGGGCAGGCTCGTTCAGCGCACGTTCTCGTAACGGTTATTGCCTTCCTTGTCCTCCCCGCGTACCAGCCATAGCTTCCAGTCAGGCCACTTGCCCCTGTCCAGCTTCACTTCGGTGGGCATGTAGCGCATGGTGTAGCCGCAGCGGCGGCGCGGGGAGTGGTTGGCATGCGAGCCATGCAGTATCCACGCATCGTGCAGCGACATCTCACCCGCCTTCAGGATGATATCCACTGCCTGCGACTCGTCTACCTCGGTCTCCAGGTGTAGCACGTAGCGCGAGGGGTCGTCTACCTGATGGTGCTCCACTGCGCCCCAGCGATGACTGCCCGGGATGACCTTCATGCAGCCGTTCTCGACGTCCGAGTCGTCCACCGCCAGCCACACCGTGACCACCTTCATCGGCGAGAGGGGCCAGTAGGTAGCGTCCTGGTGCCAGGGCACGGGCAACCCGTCGCCGCCCGGTTTGGCGATGAAGTGACTAGAGAAAAGCACGATATTGGGCCCGATAATCTGCTCTACCACGTCCAGAATGCGCGGGTGCTGGCACCATTTCATCAGGTAGGGGTCGTCGAAGTGCGGGTGGTCCAGGCTTTCGGGGCGTTTGCCGGGAGGCAGACTCGCGATAAGGTTGTCCACGTATTGCCTCAGCTCCGCCAGCTCATCATCGGTGAGAATTTTGCCGTAGATGAGGTAGCCCTGCTGTTCGTAGTGCTGTAGCTCTTCGGGAGACAGGCGACGGGCGTGCATCCCAATGTCCTCCTTTCGACGAGACTGGAAAAGATTATACCCGATGGAGAGGAACCTGCGCCGTCCACGCTGGTTCACCTTGTGGAGGCGGCTGCTAGGGGGAGCGACGACGCAGGCATGTGAGAGGGCAGTCGCAGCACTAGCGCCGCCGAAAGCAGGCACAGCGTGCCTGAAAGCGCAAACGCGCTGAAGTAGCTACCTACCTCGCAGGTGCGTAGGAGGAGGTGACCGCTCGGGTCTGCCAGCTCGTAAGTGACCTGCTCCACCACGCGCATCAGCTTCGGCGCCAGCCACGGACCGAATAGTCCCCCTGCGCCAAACGCGGAGAACAGCGCGCCGTACACCGCTCCGACGTGGCGTGCACCAAACAGGTCTGCCGTGACCGCAGGGTAAACCGCCAGGAAACCGCCGAAACAGAACCCGATGCAACCCACTCCAGCGAGAAACTGCGGGTAGCCGCGCAGCAGATGCAACGACCACATTGCGCTACCCGCCATCAGGAACATGAGGCTGAGCGCACGCCGACGCCCGATTAAGTCAGACACTCTGCCCCACACGACTCGCCCCACTGCGTTCATGATGGAAACCACGATGACCGCGCTCGCCCCCTGAGCAAGTATGCCTGCGAACACCGCGTGTCGCACAGGCTGCTGCTCCACTGCAGAGAGCGCAACAGACTGCCAGATGTTAGTGGTGTTCATGATAATCATCAAGCCCGCTGTGCAGCCCGTGAAGTAGGTGAACCAGAGTAGCCAGAACTGCCACGTGCGCAACGCCTGTGCTAGGGTGAAGTCGGACGCTGACGCCTGCCCAGTCTTTGTAGGAACTTCCCTCCCGCAAGGTACGCTACCCTCCGGGGGATTCACCATCGCCTGCGCCCCTAGCAAAACGGTAGCCAGGAAGATGAACCCTAGGTATCGGAACGTAGGCATCACCCCGAACGTGTCGATGAAGGTGCGCGCCACGGGGGTAAAAACCAGCGCTCCTGCGCCGAACCCTGCTACCGCTATACCAGTAATCACCCCGCGCATGTCGGGAAACCACCGGACGCATGTCGCTACAGGGCAGACATACGCCGCACCGATGCCGATACCGCCCAGCACGGCGTAGCTCAACACGAAATGCCCGAGAGTAGAGGCAAACGAAGCGCTAATCAGCCCGAGCCCCAGCAACATGCCCCCGAGCACTGCCACGGGGCGAGGACCGTAGCGGTCTTGCATCCTGCCGAAAAAGGGCATGCTGAAGGCAAAGCAGGCGAGGACAATCTGTGCGGGGAGCGCCAGTTCAGTTTCACTCCAGTGGGGGAACCGCTCCTTGAGGGCAGGCTTGAACACGCTGTAGATGTATACTGCGCCCAGCGATACCTGTATCAGTAATGCACCTGCTACCACCCACCAGCGGTTGCGAACGGTTATCCTCACCATCATCTCCCCCACAAAGCATTCGGGTTCTACGGCTGTTTCTGCAGGACAAACGCTACCTCCTCCTGTTTAGCTAGGCGAAATCATCGCCGTTTGACACGCTTTGGAAGCGGTTGGATTTTAATGCGGCGCTGCGCAAGTGCTGATGCCCACTGTGGAGATGATAGACCAGGATGGAAAGACCAGTGAAGCAGGGATCCCGTTGTCTACACGAGTACCTACCGAGTACGCCAGAGGATGTCGCCGAGATGCAGCAAGTTGTGTGTCACGCATAGCTGCACCTGTTGAAAGATGCTCCGCTCACCGAACTCGGGATGCACCCCCGTACGGTCTCGCACTTCCGCAGGCAAGCCACGCAGGTATTCCAGCGAACGATTCCGTTCTTCCGAAGGCGCATCGTGGGGGGCAGACACGGTCAGCTGGGAGTGTTCTTGTTCGGCAATCAGGCGATACCTCTGGTAGAATGCTTCCTCGACCCTCCGCTAGGTGGTACAGCAGCTCTTTGGGCGAGTAACGGTCAGGCGACGGGCGCTGCTCCTAGCGGTCGGCAGGAATCAGGCTCACCAGCCTGTGCAAAGAATATGGCGTTTTCTCCAAAGCCTCTGGGCGCTCTTCCCAAACATAAGGCTGATGCATTGTCGGTTCCTCCGCAGCACCGATGAGTGAGCTTTTCGGTGCTTCATCTGGGGCCAACCGCAATAGCAAAACGCGCCCTGAGCCGCAGCCCAGGGCGCGAGCTCTGTCTACCTTGTCTACCTACCGCCTGCGCCTACGCAATGCGAGGGCAGCCACCCCTAGTCCCAAAACTGCGATGCTAGCTGGCTCTGGTACAACGGAGATGTTGTTGAACAGCGCGGCCCCCGCGTTCGCAGGATTGGGGGCAATCTGCACCTGGAGGTATCCCCCTAGGCTAATCCAGTTGCCTAAACCACCCTGGTAATCCAGTGCCAGTGCAGGACTGGAGTAGCCGCCTGCCTGGTAAACCACCTTCACTAGGCTATCCGCAGGGTCTCGGTACAGCTTGACGCCCATGTGTAGGGTTTGTCCCGAGGTGTAAGACAAACCGTGCTGGGCATTGAAGCTGTAGAAGGGGAAGGGCCAGCCGAAGGCGACCACTTCACCTGCATCGGTGTTGACGATAAACTGCCCTTCCGAATAGCCCCAGGGCATCTCGATGCGCAGTAGGAAACCTGCTTCCTTGCGGGGCGAGGCGGGCGCTCCGATGAGCGTGAGGTCAAACGAAGCGGTCCATCCTACTGTGCCGAGCGGTAGCTGTGCCACATTCACCCCATCGTAAGACGCAAACCAGGCGTGGCGATTCGCAAACTCAGGGTCGCTGCCGTCTCCATCCACCTTGTTGTCAGTCAATAGTACAATCGGGAACGCCTTGATGTGGCTGGAGATCGAGTCAGAGTCGTCATTAAACAATCTGTCCAGGATGACGACATCGTTGACCTGCGCTCTTGCCCATGCCACCACTCCTAGGCTCAACACCAACGCGAGTAGCAGCTTTCTCACTTGGCATCCTCCTTTCCGTGTGAAGAATGGTCTATTCCTGTAGCGAGAACCACCACACCCCAGCGCGGAAGTGTTTTGCCCAGGTGCTCCCGCTCAGCACGCCTCTATTCTAGCACCACCTTGCAAAAGAGTCAAGCTTTTGTGAGACTGCTTGAAAAACGATGGGCATAGAGGTGTCGGGCAGGTGTGAAGTACAGTGACACGCTTCCGAACCACACGCCGCCCACACCGAGCGCGCTGGTATCTCGTCTGTTACACCTCCCCGACGCCCGTTGGGAACGGTTGCTGCTGTGCTGGCTCAGCAGGAGCCGAGTGTAGAAGAATACAACACCGAGATGCCAGGCATGAAACCACATCTGGAAGACCCGCAACTGATGCACAGCACTACGCATCGTAGTACTTACGCAAAAAGGGATCTGTTGGGCTGCACCCATGTATGCTTTTGCAAAGTACAACTTCTCTGTCTTGTCATTCTGGGCGAAGCGAAGAGTTCCATCCTGCTGGCCGCTGGAGATGCTTCGCCCAGCGTGATGGAAGGGAGGCGATAGAGCAGTTGCGCCAATCGCCAATCAAAACCGAATGTGTTACGTGTATTGCTCGCTCTGCTTTGTACCACGGAGAGCTCCTTATCCTCCCGGAGGAAGGTAACCTGTTGTTGGTAGCGAATCTTATCGGTCGATGACTCAACCCTTACTTTCAACAGAGTTAACAGGTTGGGGACGCTATCCACGCGCCCAGTGTCGCCTCTATCGTCCTGAGCGCGTGAAAGAGGTGGCGCAAACGCTTCGTCAGGAAGAACCGTATGGTTTCTTGCCGCGCGGGCTGGGGCGGGCATACGGCGACGCCGCGCTCAACGGCGACGGGGGCGTCATCCTGATGGAGCGGTTAGACCGCTTCCTCGCCTTTGAGGAGGGGACGGGCGCAGTGCGCTGTGAGGCAGGCACGTCGCTGGCGGATATCCTCTTTACCTTCCTGCCGCGTGGGTGGTTCCTGCCTGTGACGCCTGGCACGAAGTTCTGCACGGTGGGGGCGTGTGTGGCGTGCGACGTGCACGGCAAGAACCATCACCACGACGGCTCCCTCGGTAACTTCGTGCAGGCGCTGACGCTGTTGCTGCCATCGGGGGAGG
>JANWXG010000106.1 GCA_025057335.1 bacterium
AGACACCGCGCGGGGCAAAATCCCGCTCGTGTGGGTGAGCGATGACAACCCCGCGCGCCGCGAACAGATTGCCCTCTTCAACCGGCTGCACCCCGAGTACGACCTGCGCCTGGACCCGAGCAACACGGGCATGGAGAAAGTGATTGTGCAGTCACTGGCGGGGGTGGGACCAGACATCTTCGATTGCTACGACGGGTTCCAGCTCTCCGCATACGTGCGCTCCGGCATCGCGTGGGACGTCACCGATGAGCTGAGGAAGGCAGGCATTGACGTGCAGAACGAAGTGTGGCAGGCTGTACATCCCAACATCATCTACGAAGGGCGCGTATACGGTTTCCCTACCAACGCCGCGGTCAACGCTATCTGGTTTCACAAAGATATTTTTGATAAGTACGGCGTGCCTTACCCGAAGGGAGCGTGGACGTGGGATGAGTTTCTCGTGGTGGCGAAAAAGCTGACTATCCGCGACAAGAACGGCAGACCGATTCAGTTCGGCTTCCTAATGGACTGGTGGAACTGGTACCACTTCGTGCTACAATGGGGTGGCAGGCTATACACGCCCGACGGCACCCGATGTATCATCGACAGCCCCGAAGCCATCGCCGCTGTGCAGTTCATGCAAGACCTCATCTACAAACATCGGGTGATGCCCAGCCCAGTGGAGGAGGCAGCAATGGCGACGCAAGGGGGATGGGGGTCCGGCACTATCACCTGGTTTGGCGCCAAAAAGGGCGCAATGGCGCTGGGCGGCAGGTGGTGGCTCTGCACTCTGCGCAGCTATCGGGGGCTGAAGCTGGGCGCGGTAGAGTCGCCGCACGGTCCTTATCGAGTGTTTCGGGGGTATGGACGAGCCTCGCTCATCAACCGCAATAGCCCGCGACGGCAACATGCGCTGAAGTTCTTGCTCTACCTGGCGAGCAAGGAATATAACGAGCTGATTAACCATCAGGCGGACGCTTTGGCGCCTGTTAAGAAATACTCCTACACAGAAAAGTTCCTGCACGACCCCGCTTTTCCTGAAGAAGACTTCAATGCCGTCTGGCGCGATGCGATGCAATATGCCGTGCCCGACGAGATGAGCCCCTTCGTCAACGGACAGGTAGTGCAGCGCATTCTGGGCAAGCAGCTAGACCTGGTCAAGTCGGGGCAGAAAAGCGCCGCCGATGCCCTGCGCACTGCGGCGCGCTTGATTAACGAGGAGATTGGGAGGACCATCCAGCGTGACCCCGAGCTGCGTCGGCGATATGAAGCGCTGGTGAAGGCGGGCAAACCTCATCGCGTGGTTGCCCCTTGATTTTTAGAGGGGATTGAGGCATAATTTAGACGGAAGCAAAAAATGATACACCGCCTCCATGAAAGGAATGTTTCAACATGCGCAGCCGTACAGGGATCCAGCTCCGAGTGCCCGAAGTGTGTCGCCCCAACGTCATCCGTGAGGGACACGCGAACGAGACCGTGCAAGAGTACATCGAGGGCATCTACCGGCTTCAGCAGGAGGTCGGGCGCGTTGCTACCAACGAAGTAGCACAATATATGAGCGTCTCCCCCGCCTCGGCGAGCATTATGCTGAAACGGTTAGCTGAAATGGGCTTGGTGGAGCACACACCCTACCGGGGTATCATCTTGACCGCTGAAGGCGAGCAGATGGCGTTGCAGCTGCTGCGAATTCACCGCCTAACCGAGCGACTACTCACCGACTACATCGGACTACCTTGGAACGATGTGCATGATTTCGCCTGCAAGCTGGAACACTACATCACCCCAGAGATTGCGGACAAAATCGCCGAAGCACTGGGACACCCCACCACCTGCCCTCACGGCAACCCCATCGATGCGACCGTAGACGATGGTTCGTTCCGCTTGAGTGAGGCGGAGGCTGGGAAAGACCTGATAGTGATAAAAATCACTGACGAACGGCGCGTTTTCCTGGAATATGTAGAACAACTACAGCTCGTGCCAGGGGCGCAAGTGGAGGTAGTCTGCCGGACGCCCTTTGACGGTCTCATCCAGATTAACGTGGACGGCACACAACACACCATTGGTCCAGAGGTAGCACGTTACGTGTGGGTGAAGGAGCAACAATGAGGCAAACACACTGCGAGGACGGGACGCCCCGCTCTGCGCCTGCCCGAGTGGTATTAGTAGGCACTCCCAACGTAGGCAAGAGCGTTCTGTTTAATCGCCTCACAGGTAGGTATGTGGTGGTCTCTAACTATCCCGGCACGACCGTGGAGGTTACTCGCGGGCAAGCGCGAATCGGGGATGTGGTCTGTGAGGTGATTGATACGCCGGGGATGTACTCCCTCTCCCCGATTACGGAAGAGGAGCGTGTCGCGCGGGCTTTGCTGCTTCAGCAACAGCCCGACGTGGTTATCCACGTGGTCGATGCCAAGAACCTCGGTCGCATGCTCGCGCTCACCCTGCAGCTACTGGAAGCGGGCTTGCCCGTCATCCTGCTGCTGAACATGATGGACGAAGCGGAACGGCTGCACCTGCACATCGACCATCACGCCCTAGCGAAACGGCTGGGCATTCCAGTCATTCCCGCCTCTCTGATTTCAGGACGGGGCGTTGAGGAGCTGAAAAACATTGTCGGTGAATACCTCTCTAACGGACAGAACCGGAGCGTATCCACAGCCGATTGAAGAGGTTGTGGCTGCGATAGAAAGTTTGTTGAGCGGGCACTATGCTCTCAGCCGACGTGCGATAGCGCTGTTGCTGCTTCAGCACGACGAGGAGGTCGAGGGCATGGTGCGCCGTTGCGAGGGCGAGGAGCGTTTCGCCGCCATCGCGCAGCACGTGCATCGCGCGCAACAACACTTCCGAGAGCCACTGGGCATTGTCATTATGGCGCACCGTCAGAAGCTAGCGCAAGCCCTTGCTCAGGAAGTGGTGCACTATCCCCCTCGTAGCAGCAGTGGCTTCGCCGAGTGGTTGGGCAGGGTGTGTATGCAGCCACTGACAGGCATTCCCATTCTCATACTCGTGCTGTACTTCGGGCTGTATCAGTTCGTAGGGGTGTTCGGGGGGGGGACGCTGGTAGACCTGCTAGAGAATGGGCTGTTTGGGAACTACATCAATCCCTTCCTCACGCACTGGGTACAGCGACTGGTGCCCTTCGCGCCGATACAGGAACTGCTGGTCGGCGAGTACGGTGTCTTCACACTGGGCGTTACCTACGCTGTCGCGCTCATCCTCCCCATCGTAGGCACCTTCTTCCTGATGTTTTCCATCTTGGAAGACAGCGGCTACTTCCCCCGCTTGGCGATGTTGATTGACCGTCTGTTCAAGAAGATTGGTCTCAACGGGCGGGCGGTGATACCGATGGTGCTGGGCTTCGGATGCGACACGATGGCGACGATGGTCACGCGCATTCTGGAGACGCCGCGTGAAAGGCTGATTGCGACCTTCTTGCTAGCTCTCGCTATTCCCTGCTCCGCCCAGCTGGGCGTGATTATGGCGCTGTTGGCAGCGCATCCAGGCGCCCTGCTCATCTGGGCGCTCACGCTGGTCGGGGTCTTCTTGTTCATCGGCTGGTTGGCGGCGCGGGTATTGCCTGGCACGCCTGCGACGTTTCACATCGAAATCCCGCCCATGCGCCTGCCGATACTCTCCAACGTACTGACCAAGACTTACGCTCGGATGCACTGGTATTTCCGGGAGGTGTTTCCACTGTTCTTGCTCGCCAGTGTGGTGATTTGGGTAGGGCAAATCACCGGACTGTTCGACCTGGTAATCCATGCGGTGACTCCCATAGTGCGCCTGATGGGGTTACCTGACGAAGCCGCCGCAGCGTTCCTGTTCGGTTTCTTCCGACGAGACTACGGCGCGGCGGGGCTATACCATCTTCAGGAGAGCAATGTACTAGACGGACGCCAGCTGCTGGTTGCCGCAGTAACGCTCACCCTCTTCCTTCCTTGCGTGGCGCAGTTTCTGATGATGAAAAAGGAGCGTGGGCTCAAAACCGCGCTCGCTATCTCTGCCATCATCTTCCCCTTTGCCATTACCATCGGCGGCTTGATGAACCTGATTCTGCAGTGGGTAGGAGTGGAGCTATGAAATGCGCCTTTTGCGGGCTGGACTACGAACAGGAGCAGGCAACTGTTGCCTGCCAAGGGTGCGGGCTGTTCGGGGGATGTCATCTGGTGAAGTGTCCGCGCTGCGGCTATGAACAACCGAAGGAGCCCCCTCTGTTGCAGTGGTGGCGTCAGTGGCGTGCGCGGCGGCTAGATGCCTCAACCTCTAGCAAGGGGTAGTGGGGCGTGCGCTACCAACACCGTCGCCGTCATGGCTCGCAGAATCAGGCACGGAGCGACCTCCCCTTGGTGGCACTGCACGTGGGGGAAGTAGCCACCATCCGTGAGCTGCGAGTGCAGGACCCTACCATCGCTCAGAAACTGCTTGCACTCGGAGTAGTGCCTGGAGCGCGGGTGAGGGTCGTGCAGCGTTTCCCAGCCTACGTGCTGCAAATCGGCTTCACTCAGATTGCCATTGACCAGCAAATCGCGAAGGCGGTTCACGTGGACCTAAACCCGCAGGGTCCAGAGACGGATGACGTCTCATGAACGCAGGAAACACGGGATTGCCGCTTTGGCAGGCTCTCCAGCTGGGGTTTTCGGGGCTGCTTGTCCATGTGCTACGCAAACAGAACCGTATTCCAGTTGAGACGATGTGCTGTCCACGAACGATCTCGCCAGCCCTCGCTACCAACCATGCCGAAGCTCCAACGCTCTCCTGCTGGCACCCCTTGCGCCTTCTGTGGAGGTTCCCAAGCCCACCAACGTAACACAGGGTAGCCCCGACTCGCCTCTACCGCGAGCACCAACCCCGGGAAGGGGTCTGGCATGTACGCCTCAAGCCCCCTCTGCCAGTCGCTACGGTTCCCCTGGGGGATGAGCCGATGCACTACCGGCTTGACCGCTGCGTACACCAGCGACAGGCAAAAGGCGGTGCCATCCGCAGGGCGTCCCAGCTGCCATCGCTCGGGCGGGGATATCTGCGCCAACTGCTGCACCGGCTCACGCAGCAACAGCGAACGCAAACGCACCAGCGAGGGAGCGATGTGTGCTGTGTCCTCGTGCAAACGATATGGCGTTCTGTTTTGGCGCGCCTGCTCCAGCAACCAGTCCATCTCACCGCGGATCTCTTTGCCTAGCACGTCACGATAGAAGCGCGCTACATCCTCACTCCCGAAGCGCACCCAGCGATTCTCATACTGCCTCTCTCCCGTCACGCGCGGGTAGGTGGGACCATCTATCTGCCATCCGGCGATGTCCGCCCACAGGTTGGTGAGATACACTTCCGAGGGCATCACCTCCGTAGAGTGCCAGGGCTGCCGTTGCACGAAGTAGTGGTGCCCTACCTGTTTGATGTAATGGTGCACCAGCTCGCGCACGAACACGTAGCAGGCGAAGCGGTAGGAGTCCATGTCGCCCACCTGATATGCCATGCGCGCCATGTACAGGGGCGGAGCCGCTTCGTCGCCCAGCTCGGCAATGGTATACCTTCCGAACGATTTCCAGTCACACTCGTAGGGGGTCACGAAGAAGCGCTGGATGAGCTTCCACCGCTCGCGAATCGTCCGCCAGTCACCTGTGTAGTGTGCGTAACACCACAGTGTCTCCAGCAGATTCGAGGAGAACTTGCCAGCATCGTCGTAGCCGCCCCACGTGCCGATACCAGGACCGACTAGCAACAGCACCTCACGAAACGGTTGGTAATTGCGCTCCTGCAGCACGTGCTCGCGCATGTACTCTCTCAAGCTGGATTTCAGATGTTGTTGTGTAGAGGCAGGCAGATAGGGAAGCGCTTTGGCGTACCATCGGTCTCCCATCACCTGCCAGCAGTAGTTCTCCGCGCCGCCGTGGTCCCATATCTGCTGCCAATCCTCTCGGCGGAACTTTTCCGATAGTCGTTGACGCACCCATTGCAGAGCGCGCTGGGCTATTGGGTGCAGCGGAGTTTCTGGCAAGGGATAGGTCTCGTGCGTATGAACGTAGCGCAACAGCGGGAAGCGGATGTGGACTTCTTCTGTATCGGCTACCCCCAACCAAGGTCCGTACGGCGTCATCACTGCGGGGTCGGTAAGCGTTCCCTCTATCTGCATAGGAAACGGCTTTTGTGCCCAACGCTCCTTGCCTGCCAACCACGCAAGCGCCAGCGTAGGAGGCAATGGAGCCAGCCGCAACGGCGTCGTGCCCCATTCGTCACGGATGGTATGAAAGGTGTAGCGTGTGCGCAGCAGCAGGTCGTCTCCCTCTGTGGCGAACTGCTCCTGAGCGTAGAGGGGAATAGCGCGCCACAGACGGTACAGACGTTCACACCGCTGGCGCACCTCGGAAGGAAACCCTGTTCGCCACTCCCACGTGTTCACCGACTGCAGACGCCTCGTCACGGGCAGGGAGACCCCTCGCTGCAAGGGCTTCTCGTATCCATATAGCGGCGCCACAACTACATCGCCGGCAGCGCGCTCGAAGCGTAGGCGCACGCCACCCTCCTGCATCGCTATCTCGCGCGGACGGTGTTGCAGGCATACCAACATTGGCACGTCAAACACACGCCACCCCTCTGACCCCGCGAAGCTGAACAGTAGCCAGCCTTGCGCCAGGTCTGGAGAGGGAAGAGATTGTCCAAGAGTCAGTCGCTTCACCCCTGCCCTGCTCAGGTAGAAACAGGAGGTGGGCATGCCTAGCCCCCACCGTCGTAATTCTCGGAACAGATGCAGTGAGGGTTCCTGCGTGCGTATCAGCACCGCTGGGCACAGGTCTGTCGTGAGGACGAACTCGGCGCGCTGCGCCAGTAGGGAATCTCGCATCTTCTTACCCCCCTTGCGAGAGGAACTGTGGGGCTGTTCGAGGGCTCCTCTCTCTCTCGCTCGCGTACCTATTCGGCGCAGGTTGGCACTTCCCCTCGCCAGCCCGAAGCGATATCCTTCCCAGACGATGCTGCGGAGCGTGCCTAGCGCGGATTGGAGATGATTTCGTCGCCTCGCCGATTGAGGCGGCGGCTGTCTCCTTTGCGGAGGGCGCCCGCATTGTGGGCTCCCTCCGCGAAAAGGTACGAAGGTCTACTCAGGGCATGCGTGGGTAGGAGTCCAAAACTTTCATGTAGTTGGCGCGCTCAAAGGCGGCAGGCTCTGCGACGTTCTTCTGGCTAACGCTGCCAATCATCTGCTGCACGGAGGAGTATTCGTACTCCATCATCCACGACTCCATCTCCTGCAGAATCTGCCCGATGCGCCCCAAGCCGTTCTGCAGCAGTTCCGACGCCATCATCGTGACCTTTGCGCCCGCCATCAGCCCCTTCAGCACATCGCGATAGGTATGCACGCCAGTGGTGATAGCGAGGTCTACAGGCACACGCCCATAGAGTATCGCCGTCCACCGCAGGGGCAGGCGCAGTTCGTCGGAAGTGCTCAACACGAGGTGAGGAGTGACTTCCAGATTCTCGATGTCGATGTCTGGCTGGTAGAAGCGGTTGAACAGCACGAGGGCGTCTGCGCCTGCCTCCGCCAGCCGTTTCGCCATGTGGGGGATGGAGCTGAAGAAGGGACCAATCTTCACCGCGAGTGGGATGTTCACCTCGTTGCGCACCGCCTTCACGACGTCGACGGTCATATCCTCCACTGCTGCACCGGGCAGGTCGGGGTCGGTCGGCAGGTAGTAAACGTTCAGCTCTAGCCCGTCGGCTCCTGCTTCTTGGATGAGCTTCGCGTAACGCACCCATCCCCCCGCCGAGACGCCGTTGAGGCTGCCGATGATGGGGATGTCTACCGTTTCCTTCGCCTTGCGGATGAGGTTGAGGTACTCATCTGGGCCGACGTTGTAGTTGCCGACGTCGGGGAAGTAACTCAACGCCTCGGCGTAGCTCTCCGTGCCGTGCGTGAGGAAGTAATCGAGCTGCTGGCTCTCCAGCGTGATCTGCTCCTCAAATAGCGAGTACATCACCACCGCGCCGATGCCTGCTTCCTCTAGCTTGCAGATAGTGTCCACCTTGTGCGACAGGGGCGAAGAGGAAGCGACTAACGGGTTACGCAGGGTTAAGCCCATATATGTGGTGCTGAAGTCTATCGCCATTGGGTTCCTCCTCAGTGCATTTTCTGGTAGCGTATCATTGGCTTGTTGCGCGGAGCAACAGCGAAGCCTCTGCTCATAGGGAACTCACGAGATTCTTCGCTGCGCTCAGAATGACAAAGAGAGGAG
>JANWXG010000107.1 GCA_025057335.1 bacterium
CGCAAGCGAAGCATCTCTGTTTGGTGAGTAAGGAGATTCTTCGCTCCGCTCAGAATGACAAAAGGCTCCTAGAATGACAGAGGGTGCATAGGAATAACAGGGCGGATGGATGGCGAGGCTCCTGCCGAGCCGTCTGTTTTTGCGCGTACGTAGGGAGGGCAAGATGGAACGTTGTTCGGCTCACCAGGAGGTTCGCCCGCCAGGGAGCGCACATTGGTTCGCGTTCCCTTGGCGCCTCACATCTCCAGCTCTCCCTGCCACACCTCTTCCTGCACGCGCTCGGCGCGCGAGACGCCCATCAGCATCGCCGCGCTGGGTATCTGGAAGCCCTCGCCGCGCAGCAACTGCTCTACTGTGCGTATCTGCAGGCGAGGTAGGGAGACTTTGCCCAGCGGCGTGACGTAAAAGCCGACGGATTCGGCTTCTACCTGCATGGCGCGCGTGGGCGCCTCGAGGGTCACGAACAAGCCCAGCGTGGCTTGCTCGCGCTCCATAACGCCCCGAAAGTCGCGAATGTCTTTGACACTCACGTGCCCGCTTTTGACCTGAATCAGCACCTTCTTGGGGTCGGTGGGGTCATCCTTGAAGAAGAGCACGCCGTCGATACCGGTATCCGCACCCTTTTTCTGTTGGTAGGGGCGGGCGCGGGGGATGAGCCCGATTGCCCACCGCTGGAACTCGTCGCGGTCGTGGTGGGCGAGGGCGCGGGCGTCCTCGACGGTGGTGGGTTCGCCCACCACGAGGTAATGCTCGCCCTCGCGCAGGTCAAACATGTCCGCGAGGCGATATTTGATGAGGGCGATGGCGAGGTGGGTGATGTCGATGCCGATCCAGCGGCGGCGGAGCTTCTGCGCGGCGACAATGGCAGTGCCGCAACCGCAGAAGGGGTCTAACACCACGTCGCCCTCGTTGCTACTTGCCTGGATGATGCGCTCTAGCAGGGCAAGGGGCTTCTGCGTCGGGTAGCCGAGAGACTCTTTTTAGTCGATAACTGGAAGATGTCGTCCCAAATATCTGTTACCTTCTCGCCTGCTACTTCGTCGAGGTAACGCTTGTAGCGAGGGAACCCGCTCCGCGTGAAGACGATTCTCCCTGCGGCGTATAGCTCCTCCATTTTTTCTATAGAGTAGACCCAACACCTTGTTGGAGGCGGTACGATTCCTCGCCACTCGTATACCTGTCCGCGCGATGCACGTTGCATAGGGGCAGTCAAATCGCCTAAGCTATACCTACGTCCTGTACCTTCCTCGACGTAGCGGTAGAAAGAATTAGCGTACTCCTCACGCAGTGGGCGGTAGAATTGATTCCAAGTTTCTCTTCCGCGCTGCTTCGCATAGTAGAGCAGTACGTCATGAATTGCACCAAACTTCCGCTGCACGTTGCCCTTAGACGTTATCCTCTGCCAGATGATTTCATTCTTGAAGTTCTTCGCTCCAAAGATAACATCCAGCATCACTTTGAGGTAGTGGCTGACTGTGGGGTCGCAGTGCAGGTAGAGGCTGCCAGTGGACTTGAGCACGCGGTGCAGTTCTACCAGTCGGGGCGCCATCATCACGAGGTAGGCGGTGAGGTCGTTACGTCCCAACGTGCGTACGAAGCCCTGTAGCAGCTCCACGAGGGCAGGCAGGGGGCACTGCTCACAGAACTGCACGTAGGCGCGCTCGCTCCACTGCCAGGTGTCGGTGAAGGCTTTGATTTGCGCCTGGGCAGGTTCGCCCGACTGCTCTTTGAATAGCAGGTTATAGTCGCGGTTACTGTTGAAGGGCGGGTCGAGGTAGACGAGGTCGACGCTTTCCTCCGGCAGGTATTTGCGGAGGATATCGAGGTTATCGCCGTAGTAGAGGGTGTTGGGCTGGGTCATTTGCGTCATCTTACATCTGCGGCGGTGATGGAGCGACGCCCGGAACAGGCATCCCGAGAACCTGTGCCTGAATATAGACGCCTTTCCCCAGATGGTTCTCTACCATCTTCACGCAATTCGTTACTTGGAAGGTAATCAGGGTGGCGTGGAAGACCGAAAGCACCTTGTCTTGAAGCTGCTGGTCATCTTCCAGCATTTGCACTTTCAGCCCTTTTCGTTGAGCCTCTTCGGCGCTGATGGGTCTCCCATGCGTTTTGTGGACGTTGGCGTCTCCTAGCCAGGTGGCTATTTGGCTGGACTTGTCACGCGAATTCGGCTCTCCATGAAACATGTACTGGCTTAACCATTCAGCAACCTTCTGCTTGCTATATTGCAGAGCCACTTCACATTGACGCAGAATGCCTGGAGGATACTGCTGTACCTTGCTGAGCCATAGCATGATAGTAGCCTGGTCGTTGCTCTGTACTGCCTGATCTACCTCTTGTTTTGCTAGTTCAAACTCGTCGAGAATAGCCTGCGCAGGCAAAGAGAAGTTGCCGTTCGGCGTGGGGATGCTTATCTGCGGGTCTATAGGACCGAGGGCAGAATGCTTCGCCATGACGATGCTATCGCAGGCGCAGGCTATCATTGTCGCAGCAGACATGGCATTTTGAGGGACTATCGCACGCATATTCTTGTACTTCTGCCTCAGGTACATCACGATTTGTTCTGCAGCCTCCATGTACCCGCCGGGACTATGCAGAATGATATCCAGCGAGTCCCCTTGCAGACCTTGGAGGGCTGCCATGAAGCCGGGCACGTCATCGAGATTGATGGACACCACTTCTGAGGGTATGAAAGGCAAGCCCCCTCCCGAGAAGGCGGAGGCATAGACGATGGTATCACGTCCTGTGTATTGGGCGAGCTCTGCCAGGTATCTGCGCCTGACTCTGTCGGGAGCGGTAGTTATCTCATCCTGAATGGCGTGTCGTCCCGGCATCGCGCGTTCCCTCATAGGAGATGACAATTCTTACCGTCGGTCTCATTGACATCAGTGCGTGATACTGCTCCAGAAGGCGCACCTGCTCTGGGGAAAGTTTCGCCTTCCCTTCCCGAATGACTCGCTCCCGTTCGCCCTCGATATTCGCCTTTTCGGAACGCATGATAGTTGTCATCTAACTCTCCTCCTGCGTGTTCATTCACACCCCTTGCTCCCATTATTGTACTGGATTTCCTTCGCTAAAGTCCACTCCGCAGGCTGACACAATGCGAACAATCATCAGGAAAGCCCTGCGAGAGGAAGATAACATACTGCATGGAAGCAGCTTCCTGCTCTCTGCAGCAGTGCACGTCAGTCTGCCCTCTCCTGCCAGAGGAGCTAGCGAGAGATAAGAAGGGGGAGGGCTACGCCGTAATCTTCGGAATTTCTGTTGAAGGACAGAACCCACCTGCACAGGCGGGTTTCGCTCTCTCCGCTCCCACTGGGGGCGAGGGAGATCCGAATCTGCTGCGCCCCCAGCTCGTCTCTCCAGATGCCCCGCTACTGTTCGGGCGAGGCGCCCTCGCGCAGGAAGATGCGGAAGCCCTTCATCGCGGGGGCACTACCTGAAGAACTGAACGTGATGAGCAGTTTATCTGCCTCGCCCAGGCCCGGGTCATTGTAGGGGTCGCCAAACAGAATGGTCGCGGTAAAGCCGTCGGCGCGCACTACCTTCTGAAACATCTCCTCAAAGGAGCCTGCTAGGTAGCGGACGCGCGTGCCCTTCTCATCCAGCAGAATCATGTTGTCGAAGCCCTCGTTGAAGGCGCGGGTCTTTGGGGAGAGGTTGCGAATCTCCACCGTGAGTTCGAAGCCCTTGCCCTTGAAGTAGCCTGGCTTCGTCAGGGGTTCTACCTTGACCACGCGCACGCGCCACGTGCCGTTGCTCAGCCATTCGCCGAGGCGTCCCTCAATCATGTCGCCCTGCAGTCGTCCGCGCAGGGGTTCGAACTGGATGTTCACGCGGTTGGACTGCGCCGTGACGACGGCGCCCGCATCCCGCAGGGCGCTCACCGCAACGTAGACCTTGCCACCCTGCACAAGGTAGTCGTTTGTAGGTCTGCCGTTAATCTCCACCTGCACGCGCTGGGAGGCAGACAGCAGCCCCAGCATACACAGAAGGCCGATGACAATCGGTAGCGTCCGCCGCATAGGTTTACCTCCGTTTACAGTGTGTCTCAAGTTCAAATCCCGATTGGGGCTCCTGATTGTTCAGCACGACAGAATTGGACACTCTGGAGCGCTTCCCCTTCAGGGGAAGGATGGTCCGTTCGCAGTGAATTATGTCGGTACCCCTCTCGTTGTAATATTCGGCAGGATACGACCTCTACTGCAGTTGCAGCGGCTTGCTGCCGGCGTAGTGATTCGCGCAGTCGGCAGCTGGCAACTGGCACCATTGAGCATCTTGCCCTGACTTCAGCTGGGGGAGCATGCTTCTCGCTTGCAAAGAGCGCAGGAAGTGCGGTAAAATAACGACACGCACACGGTTCCAATGATGCCCGTGTCGCTGGTGCAACGCAAGCACGTGCGACGACGGGCATTCTTTGTCTGGATATATCCTTATAGCGAAAGAGGAGTTGGTGAACTGGATGCATTATCACGGATTACCCCAACCCGAAGGACTGTACCACCCTGCGTATGAACACGACGCCTGTGGCGTGGGCTTCGTGGTGAATATAAAGGGGAAAAAGTCTCACGATATCGTACGGCAAGGCATCCAGATTCTGGAGAACCTGGTGCATCGCGGCGCGGCGGGCAGCGACCCCGAAACGGGCGACGGCGCGGGCGTGCTTATCCAGATACCCCACAGGTTCTTCCTGCGCGTGCGCGAGGGCAACCTGCCTCCAGAGGGACACTACGGTGTGGGAATGGTCTTCCTGCCGCGCGACCGCGACGACCGCGAGCTGTGCGAGGCGGTCATCGAGCGAGTGACCAAAGAGGAGGGACAGGTCTTCCTCGGCTGGCGCGACGTACCTGTCGACAATACCGTTATTGGCACCGCCTCTCGCGCGGTAGAACCCGTCATTAGGCAGTTCTTCATCGGACGGGCGAAGGAGCTGCCTGACCAGGAAGCTTTTGAGCGCAAGCTGTTTGTCATTCGCAAGGTTATCGAGAACCGTGTGGAGCGCCTTCATCTGAAACAGCCAGAGTATTTCTACATCTGCAGTTTGTCTTCTCGTACAGTCGTATACAAGGGGCTGTTGTTAGCGCATCAGATCAGCGGCTTCTACCTCGACCTGGCGGAACCCGACGTAGAGACCGCCCTCGCGCTGGTGCACCAGCGGTTCAGCACGAACACCTTCCCCACCTGGCCGCTGGCACACCCCTACCGCATGATTGCACACAACGGCGAGATTAACACCCTGCGCGGCAACCGCAACTGGATGCGCGCCCGCGAGGCGCAGCTGCGCTCGCCCCTGTTCGGCGACGACGTGAAGAAGCTCACCCCGCTGGTCACCGAGACGGGCAGCGACTCTGCCACGCTAGACAACGCGCTAGAGCTGCTGGTGCGCGGCGGACGTAGCCTCGCCCACGCCATGCTCATGCTCATTCCCGAAGCGTGGGGCAACCACCAGTTCATGGACGAAGACCGCAAAGCCTTCTACGAATACCATGCCTGCATCATGGAGCCGTGGGATGGTCCCGCCGCCGTTGCCTTCACCGACGGGCGACAAATCGGTGCGATGCTCGACCGCAACGGTTTGCGCCCCGCCCGTTATCTAGTTACCAAGGACGATCTGGTGGTGATGGCGTCGGAGACAGGCGTGCTGGATATCCCCGACGAGAACATCCGCTCCAAGTGGCGGCTGCAACCAGGCAAAATCTTCCTGGTGGACACTGAAGAGGGGCGCATCATCGACGATGAAGAGGTCAAAGACCGAATTGTCCATCAGAAGCCCTATCGCCAGTGGCTCCTCGAAAACCGCATCGAGCTGGGTAAGTTACCCGACCCGCCGCACGTCTACCTGCCCCATCACGAGACCATCCTCGAGCGGCAGAAGGCGTTCGGCTACACGCTGGAAGACCTGAACATGATTCTCGCCCCGATGGCGATCGACGGTGAGGAGCCCGTTGGGTCGATGGGTAACGATACGCCTATTGCGGTACTCTCGCAGCGACCGCAGCTGCTCTACAACTACTTCAAGCAGCTCTTCGCGCAGGTCACCAACCCACCCATCGATCACATCCGCGAAGAGATTGTGATGTCGCTGGCGGACTATATCGGCAAAGACGGCAGCCTGCTGGAGGAGACGCCCGAACACTGTCGCCAGCTGCGCATCGAGACGCCCATCCTGACCAACGTGGAGCTGGAGAAGCTGCGCCACATCGACGTAAAGGGCTTCCGCGCACGCACCCTGTACATGCTGTTTGACCCCGACGCGGGCGCAGCGGGCATGGAAGCGGCGCTGACTCACCTCTGCAAGGAGGCGAGCCGTGCGGTTGCTGAAGGCATCAGCATCATCATCCTGTCGGATAGAGGCGTGGACCGACACCACGCGCCCATCCCCGCCCTGCTGGCGACCTCAGCGGTACACCACCATCTTATCCGCGAGGGCACGCGCACCGCAGTCGGGCTGGTAGTGGAGTCGGGCGAGCCGCGCGAAGTGCACCATTTCGCTCTGCTCATCGGCTACGGCGCAAGCGCCGTCAACCCCTACCTGGTGTTCGAGACGCTTGCTGACATGAAGCGTGAGGGCATGTTGCCCGAGGAGCTCTCCTACGAGCAGGCTTGCAAGAACTTCATCAAGTCTATCAACAAGGGCTTGCTCAAAACCATGTCAAAGATGGGCATCTCCACGCTGCAGAGCTACCGGGGCGCACAGATTTTCGAAGCCATCGGACTGCACGAGGAGGTTATCGATAAGTATTTCACGCACACCGCCTCGCGCATCAGCGGCGTGAAGCTGGACGTTATCGCCGAGGAGACGCTGGCGAGGCACCGATTCGCCTACCCGCCCGCGCATGTGCCGGAGAACCTGGACCTAGACCCCGGCGGCTGGTACAAGTGGCGGCGCGGTGGCGAGTTCCACCAGATGAACCCTGACGTTATCGCCAAGCTGCAACACGCCGTGCGCACGGGCGACTACCGCATCTACAAAGAGTACTCGGCACTGGTCAACCAGCAGTATGAGCAGCTGGCGATGCTGCGCGGGCTGTTCAAGTTTAAGAAGGGCAACCCCGTTCCTATCGAGGAGGTGGAGCCCGTCAGCGAGATTGTCAAGCGGTTCGCGACGGGCGCAATGTCACTCGGCTCCATCAGCAAAGAGGCGCACGAGACGCTCGCCATCGCGATGAACCGTCTGGGCGGCAAGAGCAACACGGGCGAGGGGGGCGAAGACCCTGAGCGCTATATCCCCCTGCCCAACGGCGACAGTAAGCGCAGCGCCATCAAGCAGGTCGCCTCCGCCCGCTTCGGCGTTACCACGCACTACCTGGTGAACGCCGACGAACTGCAGATTAAGATGGCGCAGGGGGCGAAACCAGGCGAGGGTGGGCAGCTGCCCGGTCACAAGGTGAGCAAGTACATCGCCAAGGTGCGCCACTCTACTCCAGGCGTCACGCTCATCTCGCCGCCACCACACCACGACATCTACTCCATCGAAGACCTGGCGCAGCTCATCTTCGACCTGAAGAACGTGAACCCGCAGGCGCGCATCTCTGTGAAGCTGGTGGCGGAAGTGGGCGTCGGCACGATCGCCGCTGGAGTCGCCAAAGCGCATGCCGACCATATCCTCATCAGCGGCTTCGAGGGAGGCACGGGCGCGTCGCCCCTCTCCTCCATCAAGCATGCGGGCATCCCCTGGGAGCTGGGCATCGCCGAGACTCAGCAGGTGCTGGTGAAGAACGGCTTGCGCGGGCGCGTGGTGCTGCAGACCGATGGACAACTGAAGACGGGGCGCGATGTGGTGATTGCCGCCTTGCTGGGCGCGGAGGAGTTCGGCTTCTCCAGCGCGGCTCTGGTGGCGCTGGGCTGCATCATGATGCGCGTGTGCCATCTCAACACTTGCCCTGTCGGTATCGCCACGCAAGACCCCATCCTGCGCGAGCGGTTCGCAGGTAAGCCCGAACATGTGGTCAACTTCTTCACCTTCGTGGCACAAGAGGTGCGCGAAATCATGGCGGAGCTAGGCTTCCGCAAGTTCGACGAGATGGTCGGTCGGGTGGACATGCTGGAGGTTCGCGAGGCAGTAGACCACTGGAAAGCGAAGGGTGTAGATGTGAGCCTGCTCCTGCAAATGCCTGATGTGCCCCCGGGCACGCCCCTGCGCTGCGTGGAGAAGCAGGATCACGGTTTA
>JANWXG010000108.1 GCA_025057335.1 bacterium
TAGGAAAAAGGCGGGGGTTTCGTGTATACTTATACCCGTGAACATGATGGAAGCGGCGACAATCCCAGTGCAAGAGAGGATACCTGCCGTCTCGCTGTTTGGAGTGCGCGTCCATGCCGTGAGCATGGAGGAGGCGGTTCGGCACGTGTTGCGCTTTGTGCGCGAGGGCGTGCCGAGGCAGGTGGTAACCGCCGACTCGAGCATGGTGGTGATGGCGCAAGAGGATGCGCATCTACGTGACATCATCAACCATGCCGACCTAGTGACGCCCGACAGCATTGGCATCCTGTGGGCGTGTCGGCGACGGGGCATCGCGTTGCCCGAGCGGGTGAGCGGAGTGGATCTGGTAGTGCGTCTGGCACAGGTGAGCGCCCAGACAGGGCTCAGGCTCTACTTTCTGGGGGCGAAGCCGGGCGTTGCCGAAGAGGCAGTGCGACGCCTGCAAGCATATTACCCTGGCGTTTGCATCGTAGGCTGTCAGCATGGCTATTTTCCGCCGAAGGCAGAGCCCGAGGTCGTCGAGCACATCCGTGAGGCACGCCCCGACGTGCTGTGCGTGGCGATGGGCATTCCCAAGCAGGAAAAATGGATTGCTCTCTATCGAGAAGCGTTGAAGGTGCCCGTGAGCATTGGCGTGGGGGGCACGTTCGATGTGTTGTCGGGACGGGTGCGACGCGCGCCGCTGTGGATGCAGCGGATAGGCATGGAATGGTTGTGGCGTGTGGGGCACAATCCGCGTAAAATCTCCAAGGTGATATTGCTACCACGTTTTGCCTGGATGGCGATAACTCAGCGGGACGCGATAGAGGTTGTGAGCGATGAGTGACCAGATTATCCTGACGCGGGAAGGTTATCAGAAGCTCAAACAGGAGCTGGAATATCTGAAGACGGAGGGGAGAGCCCAGAGCGCGGAGCGCATTCGGCGCGCCCGAGCGCAGGGCGACCTGAGCGAGAACTTCGAATACCACGAGGCGAAGCGTGCCCAGGCGATGCTGGAGGGGCGCATCCGCGAGTTGCAACGCATTCTGGAGATAGCCCAGGTGGTGGAACACCTGCCTGGAGAGGAGGATGGTGCAGTCATCATCGGTAGCGTGGTCACGGTGCAAGACCTAGAGCACGGCGAGGAATGGACATTCCGCGTAGTGGATACCGCCTCTGCTGCCGTATTCGGATCGGACGAGGAGGTGGAACACGTCTCTGCTGCCTCGCCCATCGGGCAAGCGGTCGTCGGCAAGAAGGTGGGCGACATCGTGCAGGTACAGACCCCCGACGGCACGGTAGACTACGAAATCCTCGCTGTCCACACCTGAACGAAAAGGTCGGAACTGGCATAATCCATATTGATGTACATACGCCTGCCCTGCCTCCCCGGCAGGGCTTGGCGTCATGGGGGGGAGGTTTCGAATGCAGCTGAGCGTCATCGGCGCGGGCTACGTAGGACTAGTAACGGGGGCGGTCTTTGCTGACTTGGGCAACGAAGTGGTCTGTGTAGACAAGGACGAGGAGAAGATTGCGCTGCTAAAAGCGGGCGTCATGCCCATCTACGAGCCCGGACTGGAGGAGATGGTGCGCCACAATGTGGAGGAAGGACGCCTCTCCTTCACCACTGACACCGAAGAGGCAGTGCGTCGTTCGGAAGTAGTGTTCATCGCTGTGGGCACGCCCAGCTTGCCGAACGGTCAGCCCGACCTGTCGCAAGTGCAGGAGGTCTGCCAGCACATCGCTCGCGCCCTGAACGGTCCCAAGGTGATTGTCAACAAGAGCACTGTGCCCGTCGGCACCGGCGATGTCGTTCGACACTGGATTGAGGAATATGCTCCCCCTGACCATCCCCCCTTCGAGGTAGTTTCCAATCCAGAGTTCCTGCGCGAAGGGTCAGCGATTTACGACACCCTGCATCCCGACCGCATCGTGATTGGCGCGGCGAACCAGCAAGCGGCGATGAAGCTTGTCGAGCTCTACGCCCCTCTGGAGCGTCCGATGATTATCACTGACGTCAACTCCGCTGAGCTCATCAAGTACGCCTCCAACTGCTTTCTGGCGATGAAGATTTCGTACATCAACGCCATCGCCCGTATCTGCGACCTGAGCGGGGCGGACGTAACGCTGGTTGCCAAAGGGATGGGCTACGATAAGCGCATCGGCGACCAATTCCTGCAGGCAGGACTGGGCTGGGGCGGTAGCTGTTTCCCCAAAGATGTAGACGCCATGATTGCCACTGCCGAGGCGCTGGGCTACGACTTCCAGCTGCTCAAAGCAGTGCGTCAGATTAACGCCGAACAGCCCGAATACTTCCTGGCGAAGATGCGTGACGTACTGGGAGGATTGGCAGGGAAACGGATTGCGATACTCGGTCTCTCCTTCAAACCCAATACCGACGACCTGCGCGAGGCGAAATCGCTCCAGATTATCGCCAGCCTGCTTGCGGAGGGCGCCGAGGTGCGCGCCTACGACCCCATCGCCATGCCGAAGGCGCGCGCTATCTTCCCACAGATTACCTACTGCGAGAACGCCTACGACGCGGCGGAGGGGTGTGATGCGGTCGCTCTGGTGACCGAATGGAATGAGTTCCGTCAGCTGAACCTGGAGCGGCTGCGACAGGTGATGCGTCGTCCTCTGCTGTTCGACGGGCGCAACATCTACCAGCCGCAGCGGGTGAAGCAGGCAGGGCTGGAATACTACGGTATCGGACGCGCCGCCAACGCTGTGCCGTTTGCACGCTTGGCTTCGCAGTAACGCCGAGGAGGAGTGGAAAATATGGCCTTTTTCAACAGGGAGCTGGTGCTAGGGCGCAATCCCCACTATGACAAGGGGATACGCCTGCTCGACCAAGGGTTGTATCAGGAAGCGATTACGGAGTTCGAGCAGGTAGGGACTTCTGACCTGGCGGTGTATCGTCTGGCGCGGTTCCACCTGGGGCAGGCGTATGCCGAGCTGGGGCAGCGTTACCTGCAAGGGGGCTTACTGGAACGCGCGGAGGCAGCGCTGCGCCGCGCGATTGAGATACATCCGCGCTTCGCCGACCTGCACTGCCACCTGGGCATCGCGCTTCGGCGGCAAGGGCGGTGTCCAGAAGCAATAGAGGCGTTGAATCACGCACTACAAATCAACCCGCGCTTCGCCTACGCCAAGCTCCAGATGGCTCTGTGCTACCTGCAGATGAGCGAGAAGGGGAGGGGCTGGCAGACGGCGCAGGAAGCCGTAGCTCTGGAGCCTCGTCTGCACACTTCCGACTTCCAGAAGGCGATGCAGGCGCTGGAGGAGGACAACTTGACGGGCGCCATCGCCGCGTTGGAGCAGGTGCGCATCAGCGAGGTAGAGGATATCCAGTTCCACACCCGCCTAGGAGACGACCTGTATCGACGCGGCATGTACGACAGGGCGGCGGAGGAGTATCGCAAGGCGCTGCACGTCAACGGCGAGTATCCCGACCTGTATAACCGCCTAGGAGTGGCTCTGCTCGCGCAGGGCGACTATTCGGGTGCGGAGGAGGCGCTTCGCCGAGCGCTGGAGCTGAATCCCCGCTACGCTGAGGCGCAGGCGAACCTCGTGCTGGCGCTACGCGGGGCGGGTAAGCAAGCGGAGGCGCAGCAGGCTCTGCAGCGCCTAGCGGAAATCGCGCCTGATAGCCTGCTGCTCCAATCGGCAGGATGAGCACGGTCCCCGACCTGCAGTTCGAGATTGTCGCGCGGGATGCATGCTCGCATGCGCGATGCGGCATCCTCCACCTGCCTCATGGCGACGTAGAAACCCCCGTCTTCATGCCCGTCGGCACGCAGGGTACCGTCAAAGCCATGACGCAGGAAGAACTCGAAGCGCTGGATTTCCGTATTATCTTATGCAACACCTATCATTTGTACCTGCGTCCCGGACATGAGCGCGTCGCCCGCGCGGGAGGATTGCATCGGTTTATCGCCTGGCACCGCAACATCCTCACCGATAGCGGCGGATTTCAGGTTTTCAGCCTGCAGGCGCTGAGACGGGTATACGAGGATGGCGTAGAGTTTCGGTCGCACCTGGACGGCTCCACGCACTACTTCACCCCGGAGCGTGCGATTGCAGTGCAACACGCGCTGGGCGCAGACATTATTATGGCGTTCGACGAGTGCCCGCCCAACCCCAGCAGCTACGAGCAGGCGCGGGCGGCGATGGAGCGCACGCACCGCTGGGCGGTGCGCTGTCTGCAGGCGCATGACACCGCGCAGGCGCTGTTCGGGATTGTACAGGGCAGCGTGTATGAAGACTTGCGGGCAGAAAGCGCGCGCTTCATCAGCGAGCTGGATTTTCCTGGCATCGCCATTGGCGGAGTCGCCGTCGGTGAGGAGAAGGCAGAGATCCACCGGGTGGTCGCCTTCACCGCGCCGCTGTTGCCAGTGGAGAAGCCACGCTATCTGATGGGCGTGGGCGAACCCGACGACATCCTGCAGGCGGTTGCCTGCGGTGTGGATATGTTCGATTGTGTGTTGCCCACCCGTCTGGCGCGCAACGCGGCGATGATGACGCGGCGCGGGCGGGTGAATCTGCGCAACGCGCGCTTCGCCGAAGAGTTCGGTCCCGTAGACCCAGAGTGTGATTGCCCTGTCTGCCAGAGGTACTCGGCGGCGTATCTGCATCATCTGTTTAAGGCGAAGGAGATTCTGGCGGCGCGTCTGGCAACCTTTCACAATCTCTACTTCTATCAGCGGTTCATGGCGCAGATTCGTCGCGCCATCCGAGAAGGAAATCTGGAACAATTCAGGGGAGAGTTTCTTCAGAGCTATACGCCAGAGCAGGAGCCTGTGCCAAGAGAGGAGTGAACCGGATGATTACATTGCAGCAAGTGACCTTGAAAGATGTGCGCAGCTACCCCAAAGTGCGCATCTACATAGATGCCGCCAACCGACAGATGGCAGCCATCGGCTACACCGAGCATGGGCATCGCCACGCAGGAGTAGTCTCCTCCGTCACCCGCACCATTTGCGAGTCGCTAGGCTACTCGCCCCGTGAGACCGAGCTCGCCGCTATCGCCGCCTATCTACACGACATCGGCAACATGGTCAACCGCAACAACCATCCCGAAATCGGCGCGATTATCGCCATGAATATCCTCGACGAGATGGGCATGGACCCGCGCGAGATCGCGGTCGTCGTGGCAGCCATCGGCAACCACGAGGAGGGGGACGGTTTCCCCATTGACTACGCCTCCGCTGCAGTGATTATCGCGGATAAGTCGGATGTGCACTACAGCCGCGTGCAGAACCCCCGCCCCGAAACCTTCGACATTCACGACCGTGTAAACCACGCGGTGCAGCGCTCTAACCTATACGTGGAGCCTGACAAGCGGGTCATTCGCCTCGACCTTGAAATCGATACTACCTTCGCCAGCGTGATGGAGTATTTCGAGATATTCCTGTCGCGCATGGTGATGTGTCGTAAGGCAGCGGAGCAGCTGGAGTGTCGCTTCTGCCTGCGCGTGAACGGGGTAGACCTGGGTTAGAGAGGAGCAGAAGGAGGAACACGTCATGTGCCTGGCGATACCCGGGCAGATATTGAGCATTGAAGGAGACGACCCGCTCACCCGCACGGGCAAGGTCAGCTTCGGTGGCATTGTCAAAGAGGTCAACCTCGCCTACGTGCCAGAGGCGAAGGTGGGCGATTACGTGATAGTGCATGTTGGCTTTGCCATTAGCGTTGTGGATGAGCAGGAAGCGCAACAGGTGTTTGAGTACCTGCGCCAGATGGACGAGCTGGGAGAGCTGCAGGAGCAACCCGCATGAGGTTCATCGAGGAGTATCGTGACGCCGAGGCGGCACAGCGTTTTGCGGAGGCTATCCGCAAGATAGTGACGCGCGAATGGACTATCATGGAGGTGTGCGGTGGACAGACGCACGCCATCATGAAGTTCGGCATCGACGAGCTGTTGCCGCCGCAGGTGACCCTGCTGCACGGACCGGGTTGCCCCGTCTGCGTGACGCCTGTGGAGCTGATTGACAAGGCAGTAGAGCTGGCGCTACGCCCCGAGGTCATCTTCTGCTCGTTTGGCGATATGCTGCGCGTGCCCGGCACAAGGGGCGACCTGCTCTCCGCCAAGGCGGCGGGGGGCGACGTGCGTATCGTCTACTCTCCGATGGACGCGCTGCAACTGGCAATCAAGAACCCCGACCGACAGGTGGTGTTCTTCGCGGTGGGCTTCGAGACGACCGCTCCTGCCAACGCGATGGCGGTGTATCAGGCGAAACGGCAAGGGATAACCAATTTCTCCGTGCTGGTGTCGCATGTGCTGGTGCCGCCCGCTCTGGAAGCCATCTTGAACTCGCCGCGCAACCGCGTGCAGGGCTTTCTGGCGGCAGGACATGTGTGCACAGTGATGGGCTACACGGAGTACGAGCCAATAGCCCAGAAATACCGTGTGCCGATTGTGGTCACGGGCTTCGAGCCGCTGGATATCCTGCAGGGCGTATACATGTGCGTGAAGCAGCTGGAAGAGGGGCGAGCGGAGGTGGAAAACCAGTATGCCCGCTCGGTGCGCCGTGAAGGCAACCGCCCGGCGCAGGAGCTGATTCGTGAGGTGTTCGAAGTGGTGCCGCGCAAATGGCGTGGCATCGGGGAGATACCGCAGAGCGGACTGGGCTTGCGCGAGCCCTACTGGCAGTTCGACGCCGAACGGCGCTTCCCGCTCCGCACGGGCAGCGTCGAGGAAGCAAGCGAGTGCATCAGCGGGTTGATTCTGCAGGGGGTGAAAAAGCCCTACGAGTGTCCCGCCTTCGGCACACGGTGCACGCCCGAACACCCGCTGGGGGCGACGATGGTTTCGTCGGAAGGGGCGTGCGCGGCGTATTTCAAGTATCGGCGGGAGGCTACGCCGCGCGCGGGGTAACCGCCAGCATTTCCTGAAAGATGTCTACCAGCTGCCAGCCGCGCTGGTAGAGCTGCTCTAGCCTCTCTGCGGAGGGCTGCTGGCGGATTTGCGCCAGCAGGTCATGGAACTGCTCATGGAGCTCGATGAGCTGCTGTAGCAGCTCGGAAGGCAATGAACTGCTCCGCAGGGCGTGTTCCTGCCACACTTTCAGCCGACACTCCCCTTCGCGGAAGCACTTGCTGAGGTCGCCTGTTTGCACTGCGCAACGAGCGCGCCGCATCGCCTGGAGGTGGTCGTAAATCATCTGGCTCACCACCTGCTGGGCAGCGTATCCTCCCGCATCGTGCATTGCTTGCTCTACTCGTCGCCGCCACTCTTCGGGGGCGATGTCCGTGATGCGGATGCCCTCTGCTCGAGCGTGCGAGACGCGGTTTCGCCCCCGACGCTTGGAAACGTACAGCGCCTGGTCGGCTTCCTCTACAAGGCTGTCGGGGTTGAGCGTTTGCAGGGTCACTGTAGACACGCCAATGCTGCAGGTAATCTGTCGGTAACAACAGGGGATGTCGGCAATCGCCTGGCGCAAGCCTTCTGCGAATCGCGTCGCCTCTTCCTCGTCCATGTCAGGCAGTATCGCCACGAACTCCTCTCCTCCGTATCGCGCGGGGAACGAGGTTCCCTCGCAGCATCTCTGCATGGTAGACGCCACCAGGCGTAGCACCTCGTCGCCTGCCTGATGTCCGTAGGTATCGTTGAACTGCTTGAAGTGGTCTACGTCCATCAACAGCACCGAGAGCGGGCGGTCTCGTTCCAGCGCCCACAGGAACTCGCGCCACAGCCGCTCACGAAAGACGCGGTGATTGGGTAGACCCGTGAGCCCGTCGGTCACCGCCATCCGCTCCAGCTGCGCGTTTGCCTCGGCGAGCCGACTGGTAATCTGCTGCAGGCTTTCGTTTTGGGCTTCCAGTTCGTCCCTCTGCGCCTCAATCATCTGCTGCTGCTGTTTCCGCTCCGTGATGTCGATGTTGGCGCTGATGGCGCCAGTGACGTTCCCCTCGCTATCGACAAGCGGGAAGGTGCTGCACAGTATCCAGCGCACGTCGCCGCTCTTAGTGTTATCCTGCCATTCGAGCTCACGGAACGCCTCACCAGCGAAGACCCTCTCAATGACGTGACGTGTCTGCTCCACGTCCTCAGGTTTGCAGATGAGCTCGTAGATGGTCTTGCCCACTGCCTCCTCGCGGGAGATGCCATAGAGCCGTTCCGCCTCGCGGTTCCACTCGCGAATCACGCCGTCGCGGTCGTAAGTGAAACAGGCGACAGGCATCCCCTGG
>JANWXG010000109.1 GCA_025057335.1 bacterium
TCGGTAACCGAAATTTTCTCAGAGAGGGACTGGTCATCGTGTAGGAGGCACTGCGACATGGCACGGATTCTGGTCAGTGACCCCGTCGCGGAGGCGGGGATAGAGGTGCTGCGGCAAGCGGGCGAGGTAGATGTGCGGACGGGTTTACCCAGAGAGGAGCTGGTGCGCATCATCGGAGAGTACGACGCGCTGGTAGTGCGTAGCGAAACCAAGGTCACTGCGGAAGTAATCGAGGCGGCACGACGCCTGCGCATCATCGGGCGAGCGGGCGTGGGAGTGGACAACATCGACGTCGCCGCGGCGACACAGCGGGGCATCATTGTGGTCAACTCGCCCGAGGGAAACACCATCGCCGCCGCCGAGCATACTATCGCCCTGATGATGGCGATGGCGCGCAACATCCCCCAAGCTGACCGCAGCCTGCGTGCGGGGGAATGGAAGCGCAGCAAGTTTGTGGGCACGGAGGTCTACCGTAAGACGCTAGGCATCATCGGGCTAGGCAAGATTGGGCGCGAGGTGGCTCGGCGCGCGAAGGGGCTGGGGATGAACGTGGTCGCGTATGACCCCTTCACGCCTACCGAAGTGGCGGAGCGCATCGGCGTGAAGCTCACCGACCTGAATAGCCTGCTGGCGCAGAGCGACTTCGTGACCATCCACACGCCCCTGAACGAGCAGACTCGCCATCTCATCAACGCAGAGCGGATTGCGCTCATGAAAGACGGGGCGCGGCTCATCAACTGTGCGCGTGGGGGGATTGTGGACGAAGGGGCGTTAGCCGAGGCTCTGCGCTCCGGCAAACTGGCTGGCGCGGCGGTAGACGTGTTCAGCAAAGAGCCTCCGCCCCCTGATAACCCGCTGATAGCGCTGGAGAACTGCGTCGTGACCCCCCATCTCGGCGCATCTACGGAGGAGGCACAGGTGAACGTCGCCGTAGACGTGGCGGAGCAGATTGTCTCGGTTCTGCGCGGGGGACCTGCCCGCAGTGCGGTCAACCTGCCCCCGATTGACCCCGAGATGTTGCAGCGTATCGCGCCCTACCTGCTGCTGGCGGAGAAAATCGGTAAACTGCACACGCAACTGGCGCGCGCTCCCATCGTGCAGGTGCAGGTGACCTACAGCCCCGAGTTCGCCGACTTGCCAACAGACATCCTGACACGGGCTGTGGTCACAGGCTTGCTTCAGCCCGTGCTGAGCGAGCCAGTGAACCCCGTCAACGCCCTGCTGATTGCGCAGAGCCGCGGCATACACGTGACCCAGAGCCTGCAACAGCGACCAGAACCGCATGAGCTATACCCCTCCGCCATCACGGTCAGGGCACACGCCTCAGACGGGGAAAAGCACGAGGTCACAGGTACCGTGTTCGGCAAGAACGACGCGCGAATCGTGACCGTAGACGGCTTCCGCGTGGACGTCATCCCCCAGGGCATCATGCTGTTCACGCAGCACACGGACAAGCCAGGCATCATCGGGCGTGTGGGCACGCTGCTAGGGAGCCGCAACGTCAACATCGCGGGGATGCACCTCGGTCGCGAGAAGGTCGGCGGGCGCGCGCTAATGGTGCTGATGGTGGATGACCCCATAGACGCCTCCCTGCTCGCCGAAATTCGTGCGCTGGACGGCATGGAGACCGCACAGTTAGTGGAGCTGTAGCCGTGTCGCGCAAACGGCGTGCGAAGACGAAAGCGGCGGCACAGGAGCAGCAGGCTCTGCCGCCCGGGATGCTGTGGGCAATCGTGGCGGTGTTCGTCGTGCTGAGCCTGCTGTTCAACTTTCGCACGCCAGTGGGGCGCAATGGCTACTTCCACACGCCCGATGAAGGGGCGCACCTCGCCTACGTGCGCTACGTCGCCGAGGAGGGCAAACTGCCTCGCTTCGAGGGCTATGCAGGCGTCGGTTACGAGGCGCATCAGCCCCCTCTCTACTACCTCCTCGCTGCGCAGATATGGAAGGTGGGCGAGTGGCTGCCCGTTCCCCCCGCTCGAGCCGTGCGCATGCTGTCCACCCTGCTTGGCGTACTGCTGGTGCTCACAACCTACCGGCTGGCGCGCACGCTCCTGCCCGAAATGCCTGCAGTGGCGGCGGTTTCGGCGGGGGCAATCGCCTTCTTGCCGATGCACGTCGCCCTCTGCTCCGCAGTGAACAACGACTCGCTGACCAACCTGCTGTTTGCGCTGGTGCTGCTGGAATTCGCCCTGCTGTACACGCAGACGAAACCCTCGCGCTGGATTGCCCTCCGCATGGGGCTGTGGGCAGGGCTGGCGGGATGGACCAAGGTGACCTCCCTGCTGCTGCTTCCGACGATAGTAGTCGGATGGCTGCTCGTTCCGCGCAGGTCTGGCATCCACCTGTGGCGAGGGATGCTGCTTAGCGTAGGGCTGGCAACGGCGCTGATACTGCCCTGGGGGATACGCAACCTGCAGCTGTACGATGACCCCCTGCTGCTCAAAGCTTTTGAGCAGACCTTCGCGGTCACCGCCCGCGCCGAGCAGTTCCTCCAGAGGGGGACGAGCCTCACGGAATACCTGCAGCTGGTAGCGGGCTGGACATATCGCTCCTTCTGGTTCGCCTACGGCACTCCGCAAACCGCCGCGAGCGGATTGCCCAATTTCCTCCCTGAGAGGGTGTACCTCCTCCTCGGAGGGGTGCATCTGCTGAGCCTTGCGGGGTTCGCCCTGGCGCTCTGGCGTGAGCGCGACCTACTCGGCGAGGCGACATACCGCTGGTATGCGCTTGCTGGAGTGCTTACCCTGCTGGTGGTCGGGGCGTTTGTGCGTTTCATCCTGACCTACTTCCAGACGCAGGGGCGTTATCTATACCCTGCGCTCGTGCCTCTCCAGTTGACGTTAGCCCTAGGATGGCGCAGCCTGTTTCCAGCGCACTTCAGGGGGGTAGCGGATGGTCTCCTGCTGCTTGTCCTGCTGGCGATATGCATCCTAGCGGTGTCGGTGATATAGCCCCCTACTGACGCTCGCGCCACAGGAAGTAGAACACCAGCGCCTGCAGCACACTCCAAAGTATCAGCATGATGCTGCCCAGCACATACAGGGAGACAAAGTGGTCCGTGAGCAAGCGAATCAGCAAGATGAACGTCGCCCCCACGAACAGGTTCGCTAGGTAGACCAGCGCCCAACAGCCGAGCAGTTCCATCGCGCGGTGCCACGCTCTCGCCAGACTAGCGCGGTCCACCTGCCACAGGCGTCGTGCCACCCCATAGCCTAGAACGGAGGTCAGTAGAATCAGCAGAGGCACCATCGCCTTGTCCACTTCACCCTCCCCATCGGTAGAGCCACCTGCCGACGGCTTCGCGCAGGGCGTGTATTAGCAGGCTGAGACGCTTGTCCGGGCTATCCGTGTCTGCTGGCAACCCGTCTGCTGCCACTGGTAAGACGGTCAGACCTTCCCGCTCGAAGCGCGGCACAGCGCGCGCCAGGTGCAGAGCATCACTCACCAGCAGCACACGCTGCACCTTGTGCTGTCGCAGCGTACGGGCGATGTTGCTCGCCTCCTCAGCAGTGGTCTGTGCCTCCCTCTCCAGCAGGATGGCTTTCGCGGGGATGCCCAGCTGCCGCGCAAGGTGAGCGCGCACCTCCGACTCCACAGGAGAGCCTTCATACGACGTCCCTGACAGCACCAGCAGCGGAGCTAGCCCCTGCCGATACAGCAGGATGCCCTGCACTGTCCGTCGCAGGGATTGGTCACTGAGAGTGCCGTCGCGGTGGACGCTGGCGCCTAGCACGACGATGGCATCGGCAGGCTGCACGCGAGAGGAAACCGCCAGCGCACGAGCAAGCAGGTTCGGTAGGGGCGTATACGCACCAAGCAACACGCATAGCACGCTCAACAGCCCCACAAGGCGCAACAACCTTTGCCAGCGGGAATCGGAGTTTATCGGCATACTTTGCTGATTCCCTACGGGCAAGCGACCTCCTGCCAGCCCTCGATGCTTCAGATGTTGTCCACAACCTATCGAGTCTCACGAGAGCGTTTGCAGAAGAAGAGCGATAGTCTATGCGTTCGCCTTTTGAGGAACGCGCTCCGTCGCGTCTGCGAGATTACCGTTTGGAGGGACGCGCTCCGTCGCGTCCGCACGCAGATTGCCTCTGGAGGGACGCGCTTCGTCGCGTCCACAAGGTTACGGTTTGGAGGGATGCGCTCTGTCGCATCCATCATGAAAGGTCACGACAGAGCGTGACCCTCCAGGAAATGGGAGGCACGTGCCCTGTCGCGTCCGCATAGTGCTAGCGCTACATGCCACAGCCAGAGTGTAAGGCAATCAGGGCAGCCAGATAGTGCCTGTCCGCGCCTCTCCCACCACTTCCCCACCGTGCCACCACGCGCGCGCCGCCAGCCATGCGCAGAACAGGGCGTCTACCTGGTCTTCAAATCGCTTCAGGTCGGCAGCACCTTGGGGCAGTTCGTGCAGCCACTCTGGCGGCTGTAGCGCGGGCGCGGACAGGCGAGTTAACAGCTCGATATACGCTTGCATCTGCTCCCGACGGTAGGCGAGGCTCCTGCCTGCGCGCGCCTTGTACTCCAGCACGCGGGGCAGACCGAACAGCTGCACTAGCGCAGCATGAGGATACACCTCGAAGGCAACGCGGCAGGGCTGCTGCACAGGCGGAGCAGGCAGCACCTGCACGCCCAGTCTCTCCGCCAGCAGAGCGCACAGTCGTTCACCGCGCGGCGGGTCGCCCAGTAGGCGACGGTTCGCCGGATGGCACGCGGCGTGGTAGCGGGAAAATCGCCGACGCATCTCCCCCTCTACCGGGCGCTCGCCTGTCCAGTTGGGCACTACCAGCGGCGCGTCGATGGCAACCACTATCGTCTCCCCACAGCCCTGCTCCGCTATCGCCAGGCAAATCTGCTCGTCGGTGTGCAGCCGTTGTGCGGGAAACACCTCATGCAGACATTCCTCCTGCCAGCGCAGCATCGCCAGCCCCGAGGGGTTCCGCTCGCCCCACGCGAGGTCGATGCCCACAAAAAGCGGGGTTCTCACTCTTTGCGCTCCCGGATGTAGCGAATCACCACTGTGCCCAACGCCCAATACACCATCGCCAGCACCATCAGCGCACGGTAGCCCATGCCCATCTCCACGCTCGTGTTGATGGCGTAGGCAATCGGTCCCGCGATGAGCGGAGCCACCACCTGAGGCAAGGTATCGGCAATGCCCCACACGCCCATGTATTTTGCAGGCGCCTCTCGTGGCAGCAGGTTGCATGCCAGCGCCCAGTCCACTGCCTGAAATACGCCAAATCCCGCGCCGAACACGCCCACGGCGATATACACAACCGTCAGGTCACGGGCGAACAGGAAGCCCATGCCCGCAAACAGACAAATCAGGCACGAGAGCGCCAAGATGAGCCTTTTGCTGTAGCGGTCTGCCAGCTTGCCTGAGGGAATCGTACCCAGAATGCCCGTGACGGTAGAGAGTATCATGAAATGCGTGATGAGCTGAAACGCCTGTTCGCGGTAGCCCAGCGTGTCGCGCAGGTAGTACAGTAGGCAGAAGTTGACCGTGTAGATGCCCATCATAATGGCGAGACGGCTGATGAGCAGCCACACGAAGCTGGGATACGGGCGCAGGGGCACGTCGTAGCTGGAACGGATGGCTTCCCACAGGGTCGGCGAATTGCCCGTGTACGGTTCCTCGCGAATCAACCACACGTTGAGCAGCATGAAAGCGTTGAGGAACAGCGCGAATAGCACCGTCAGCCAGAACAGCCCCTGCTCCGAGCCAAGCAACAGGCTGGCAGCGAAAGGACCGCCGATGCGCCCCAGCAGCGTGCAGATACCCATCCACGCCGAAGCAGTGCCATGATATTGCCAGGGGATGCGGTCGGGAATCAGCGCCTGATAGGGACCGTTGGCAACGTTGAGGAAGAACTGGATGAGCAAGTACACTCCCAGCAGCGTCCATGCCGTGCGCGCCGCGGGGAAGAGGAACAGGGCGACCGTCGTGAGCAGCGTGCCCACAATGAGGTAAGGACGCCGCCGCCCCATGCGATGGCGACTGCGGTCGCTGATGGCGCCGAACAGGATTTGCGTAGCGGAAGCCACAAACGCGCCTACGCTGGTCACAACCGCCAGCACGCGGTCTTTCTCGCGCGGTCCCACTAGCTGCTCCACGCGGTCGGGCAGTACTAGAATCAACACCGCGCCCCAAAAAAAGGAGAGCGCGAACCAGAAGAGGCTGATTCCCAGATAATCCCGCAGGGTTGGCTTCATCACGCTAGGCAGTTCGCTACGCACAGCAGGGATACCTTTGCCTTCGTCAGAGGTTCTCGCCTACAGGCTGAGCGTGGGCGATTCGCCTCACTGCCTCAAACAACATGATGCCCGTCGCAACCGCCACGTTAAGCGACTGCGCTCCGCCGCCCATTGGAATGCGCACCAGCGTGTCCATCGCCTCGCGCGTCTGGGAGAGCAAGCCCGTCTCCTCGTTACCCACCCACAGCGCGAAGGGAGGAGAGAGGTCTTCCTCCCACAGCACCTTCTGGGCGTGCGCACTGGAGCCAACCAGTCGCCAGCTGTGCTGGCGGAGCGCTTCAATCACTTGTCTGCTATCCTTGCAGCAGACGACGGGCAGAAAGGCGATGCTGCCTGTGGAAGAGCGTACGCTTGCGCGGCTGTAAGGGTCGGCAAGAGGAGAAGCTAGCACCAGAGCACGAACCTGCGCGGCGTCCGCTGTACGGATAAGCATCCCCAAGTTGCGCGGGTCCTGTATGCGCTCGGCGACCAGCACTATCCCCGCACAGGGGGAGCAGACCTCATCCAGCGTGACCTCCCACCAGGGCATCACCGCAACGGCAGCTGTGCTCGTCTCATAACTGCTGACGAGCAGGCGATGGAACAGCCCCTTGCGCACCGAGTAGACCGGGATACCCTGCTCCTCACAAGCAGCAGCCAGCTCGGGTTCGGTCTCCTCCTTGATGTACACCTCCAGCGGGCGCAAGGGGGCACGGAGCGCCTTGGCAATCGCAGAGGCGCCTTCCATCAGGAAACGACGTTCCGCCTCTCGCGGCGCAGGCTCCGTGAGCCGACACGCCGCGCGAAAAGCGGGATGTTTGAGCTGGTCAACGAGCTGCATAGTGTGTCGCCTCGTTCTGCCACTGCATCCTTGCCTGCCTTTCCTGATTATGCCTGAAGCCGAGAGGCTCCTGCCGAGTAGGTCTCTGTAGAGGCGCACGGACGTGAGCCCCCATCCCTTTCCCTCCCCGTTCGCGGGGAGGTATGGTGGGGGTTCAGCTCACCTGGAGGTTCGCCCTCCAGAGGGCGTCGGTTGGAGGGCGAGGTTCCTGCCGAGCCGTCGGTTCTGGGCGGTCGCGACAGAGCGCGACCCTCCAATGTTGTCATGCTGAGCGACAGCGAAGCATCTGAGACCCTTCGCTGACGTTCAGGGTGACAAAAGGAGTAGAGGGCGAGGCTCCCGCCGAGCCGTCGGTTTTGAGCGGTCGCGACAGAGCGCAACCCTCCAGTGTTGTCATGCTGAGCGACAGCGAAGCACGTGAGACCCTTCGCTGACGCTCAGGGTGACAAAAGGAGTAGAGGGCGAAGCTACTGCCGAGCCGTCCTGCCGAGCAGACGCGAAGGGGTTCATTGGACGTGAGCAGAGAGCTTCTGCTTTGTTCAGGAGGAAAGCGTTCGCGGATTGTGGAAGACGAGCGAGCCCTGCGGTGCTCCGCCGCACCCCTTTTTCAAGCGCACTCCTTTGCTCCGTACGGGCAGGGCAGGACACTCCGCTCCCGAATTGGCGAGTACCTTTTGCCGAAAAGCAGGCAAATAGCTCGCACCCAACGAATGATTAGCCAAAGCAACGGACTTCTCACAGGGAGAGGCACAATGACACCGGACGAACGGATAGATGCAGTGTGGCAATCGGTGCGCTACACCGACGCGCAAATGCGCCGGTGGGTAGAGCGCCTTCAGGCACAGGTGGAGTTTGCACGACAACTGGCGCAGGCGAACCCGTCCCACCAGGCGGAGTGGGAAGAGCTTATCCTGAGCGCAGTGCAGCACTTCGCGCAGGCAATCGCCGAGGGCAAGTCGGTTGTGGAAGCTGTGCAGCAGGCGGAAGCGACGCTCAGCCCGCTCTCGCCTGTGGCGAAGCAATACACCATCCACTGTGTGGGGCACGCGCACATCGACATGAACTGG
>JANWXG010000010.1 GCA_025057335.1 bacterium
TGCGGCGCATGAGGTACATTGACACAAACTCTCTTCACCTTCTTCCGCTTCCGCTAACAGGAACCAGCCCTCCGCCTGTCCTGCCAAAACCGTCATGCCCATCTGCTGGCAAGCGCGTAGCAACACGTCGCGCATCAGTGTCATGCTGTTCGAGGCGGAGGAGCTGTCCGCATCCCAGCTCCACAGCTGGAGGAGGAGGTTCTCGCGCGTCTGCAGCAGTCCACCTCGCGGCTCGACGTCTTCTGAAATCAGACGTTGCAGTGAGTACCAGCGCAGAGGCAAAGTGCGCCACGAGCGTACATGCGGGCGGGCAGCCTCGGTCAATGCCTGCATCATTCTCGCGAGAGGCAACACAACAGGCTGAAACCCCGCGACGGAACATTCCTTTTCCAGCAAATCTACCATTCGTCGGAGAACGCGCGCGCCGAGAGGGAGGAAGAGGTATGATCCTGCCTGCGCCTTGCGCAAGAAGCCCGCGCGGTGCAGGAGACGTTCATGCAGAGTGCCTGCATCCGCAGGGGGTTCACGTGAAGTGACCAGTGTCGAGTGTGCGAGATGCATCAGAGCGCTCCGCTGGCGCTGAAGGAATTGACATACTATTCGCTGACAGCAAGAAGTCTTCCTCTTCAGCGGTCACCGATTGACCTCTCGATATGCCAAGCCCGGTTGCCACGCTTCGTGAGGAAATGTGTAGATATCTCTTTGGTCGTAAATCTTCCAGGCGACCGTGCGGGCATCCACACGCTGTACGCCAGCAAACTGCGCGCGGTAGTCCGCGAGACCGCTGTACGCCCATTCTACCGACACCTCGATAGGTATCGGAACCTTCCACGCCGTAGAGCGGTCGGCATGGCGGATGGCTTCAGCGATATCGTGGCGGATGCGCTGGCGCACTGCATCAGGAGGATACAACTCGCACGTCGCCCAGCCAGTGCCGCGCTTGGTAGGAGTGCAACGTACATGCGGGAACAGTCGTCGCGCCTCTTCGCAGAGCGCCTCATCTCCAGACACGTACACCAGCGGCACGCCGTATGCACCGGCATAGAGCGCGAACTGGCTCATCTCGCCGTGTTCTTCTCCGTTGATACGGAAACAGCAAATCTCCTTGGGCATCTGCGTGTGGTCGATGAACCCGTGCAACGTGCCCGCCATCGCGTGTTGACCAATCATCGCGACGGCGTGTACGGTCTCGTCCAGCCCCTCCAGACGCAGCGGGGAGAACTGGCTTATCCACACGCGCGTCGCACGCGGGTCTAGCTTCTGCTCGATGAACCCTCGGTTGCGGTTTCGTCCATGTCCGTCGATGACGCGCACCTCGGTGGCTCCTGCATCGAAACAGCCTGCTACAGCTGCATTCACATCGGCGGTGAGCTGCTCTCGTCCGTACTGGTACTCCGGGGCGTTGTCGTCTGGATGATAGCACTGGTCCCAGCTGTCGATACCAGAAATGCCCTCCATGTCGGTACAGAGCCAGACAATCATCGGCGACCGCTCCTCCCGTGAACTACTCGCTCTCGTCGTACCCGCTCGGCGATGGTGAACGACCATCAGCAAGCAAAGAGCCTCGGTGAACCAAGAGTAGGAGGTAATTCGATGAGACCGCTGTGATGCCCTACTGACGATACGCCCAGTGTCGGTAGGTACTCACTAGTATCCACAGTAGCACCACTGTCAGTCCGCTATATACGACAAGAAGTGCCCAAGGGCTGAGCGCGTAGAGTGGACTGGTGTCAGAAGAGTACGAAGCAGGCGTGTATTTCACCATTGTGGGTTCTATCACTGCAAGCGGATTAACCGCTAGCCAGAAGGTCGCCTCCTGTGTGCTGATGCTGGGGAAAATGAGTGTGGTCAATCCCCACAGGATGAGCGTACCGACCACCCATCCTCCCGCAAAGAGGTAAGAGATAGCAGTAGCGGTTACCGTCTTGCGGCTGAAGCAGGAAGCCACCAGTCCCCCCGTGCTGTAGAGCAGTAGCGTCGCCAGTACACATAGTGTGCCCAGCAATGCCCCAAGCAGCAGCTCTGGCTCGGAGAGAACGCACAGCAAGATCATCGGCAATCCAAGCATCAGCAACAGCAAGACAGGGATCGTCCTGCCTATCAGCTTGCCAAGCACCACCTCGTGCGGTTTCAACAGGCTCACTACTAGCAGGTCCCAGGTGCGCTGCTCCCGTTCACGCGAGACGGCATTGGCGGTCGCAGCAGGAGCGATACCCACCGTCATTAACGTCTGCAACACAATAGTCAGGATGAGCACTTCGCGCGGCGCGTTGCGCACTCTGAATCCTTCCAGCGCTGCCCAGTAGAGCAACCCTACCGCAAGCAGTCCCAAGATTGCCACAATCGCCAGCGTCAGGCGTTGCGAGGGGAGAGGGCGCAGACGCAGCAGCAGCTCACGACGCATAATCGGATTGTCCCTCCAGTCAATCAACGCGCCTCACCTCCCACACCGAACGGTACCGCCAGCACAGTAACCTGCTGCGTCGAGGCAGAGGCAGGGCTAACCTCTACCACCTGCGGGAAGCCCTCCACCTCTGCCACTAGCACCGCCCGCGACAGGTTGATACTGGGCAGAGCCTCTCGCGCCAGAGGTCTAGGGGGAGTGCGAGGGGAACCTTTGCTGGCGATACCTCCCAGACGGGTATACACTATACCGTGCCAATTTCTCTGCGCCTCCTCCCGCCACCGTTCCACTTCCCTCCCATCCACCTCCGAGGCAGGAGCGAAGGTACCGAAGGGGGGCGGTGCAGCAGGTATAGCAGGCATGAGCAAAAGCGCCCCATGCCGCACCTGGAACTCCTTCTGTGTCCCAGGCTCGCACGTCCCTTGCAGCGGGATGGCTCCTAGCGCAGTGACCAGATGGAGCTGCTTCAAGGTGTAGGGCGTGTTGTTGTGCACCGTCAGGCGCAGGGAGCCGACCCGCCGCTCCGCCGAAACGTTCACTGTGCCTGGCAGGCTCGTCCGCCCGCTCAGGTGGAAGCTGCGCGCCGACCACAGGGGGATGAGCACGCTTCGCAGGTCGGCGGGTTCCTCTTGCGGGGTCTCCCCGATGCGTCGCGCCTGTAACTCGCTTGGTGAATTCTCCACGATAGTCCCGTCCACTTTTGCCTGCAGGCGGTAGCGTTGCGTATGAGCGCTGTATAGCACCCAGTCGCTCTCCACTGTAGCCTGCGGCGAACCTGCAGCTGCATATATCGCGGTCCACTGGCGCATCTGGTGCGAGCTGGTCTGCACGCGCGTCGCCACGACGTAGCCCGCTACGGAGGTGAGCACCGCCAGCAGGGGCAGGGTAAACCACGACAGGTGCAGTCGGTCTATTTGGCGCAACACAAGGTAGTTCGCCGGCATGAGCACAAAGATGTACACTCCCAGGTAAGCGAGCAACCACGTCAACGGCACGGGTTTGGCGGCAACGGCGTCCACCAGAGCCTGCACCAGCTGCGAGTAGAAGGCTCTGCCAGTCGGTTCGGACATGCCCCAGCTGAAATGGGAACCCTGAGAAAACATCATCGGTGGGGGAACAAAGCGTCCACGCTGCAGCTGCAGTATCCTTTTCCACAGAGCGTGTGCTGCCTGCTCGTCCGCCAGCGGAGGTTGAGTGGGGTCGAACGCCAAAAAGACCACCTGCCCCAGACCTCGGCTCGCCACAACCACCAGCGGAACGTCGCCATAGCGCAGCAAAGTGGTCGCTCCCCCCAGCGGACGCGAGCGCACGACAGCGACCGTTCCCGCCGCACCGCGCAGGGAGGAAACCCAGCTAGCTAACGCTGAGGCGGGAACCTGTGTGACCCCCAACGGCTCGACGGGCAACACTCCTGACGGCGCCAGCGACTGTAGACGGTTCAAGTCTACCCCATGCACTATCACAAGCCCGCCCGACCACAGGTAGCCAATAAGCGCCTGCTGCTGTCGCTCGTTGAGAGTATCCCATGCCCGGTCGTCTAGGGAGACTGCTGCTACGCCGCGATACGCCAGCGCACTTTCGGGAGGCAGACTACTGCGCACCCTTCCCAGAAACAGACGACGGCTCTGTTCACCTGAGGGGAACGGGAGGAAAGAAGCCCGCAAGCGCGAGGCGTCAGCCGCTGGCACCAACATCCCCTCCACGCTCACCGCTTCTAGAGAGCGCTGCGGCAGGAAGGCGACGGCGGAACTGTCGGTGCCCAAGCCGACCAGCAGGGGGTACCACTGTGCCATTGTCACCGAAACGGGCTTGCTGGTAGCCAACACACGTCCGCCCACGACGAGCCGCGCGACGATTTCGTTGGGTTCTTCTGGGCTACAGAGCAGCAGGCTCACGGATTGAGAGACCAGCCCATCCGAGAGGGTGACCCGTTTGCGTGCGCTAGTGCTGCCCGTCCAGGAGTTCGCGTCCACCTGCACCTCTGCGATGGCAGGCGTGCTGCTGGCGCGCTGCCCCTGAATGAACACGGTGACGGGGTAACATCCCTCGCTCGGGCATACTCCATCGAATCCGGGCACGACGTCCAGCGCAAACCGTTGCGCCTGCGCCGACATCGCTAGCACGCCAAGCAGTATCAGCACACCTCTGCGGGCGATCCCTTCTCCCATCGGCAGCCGCTCCTAGCGCACAGCGCTCTCGATCTCCTCTTCGGCGATGTCGAAGTTGGCATACACCTGCTGCACGTCGTCCAATTCGTCTAGCATCTCCATCAGACGCAGCACCTGCTGTGCCTCTTTACCCTCCACATGCACGGTAGTGGTCGGCAACATGGTGATTTCAGCGTTCTCTATGTGCAACCCCGCCTGCTCCAGCGCCTCACGCACGCGATGCAGGTCTTCGGGGTCGGTGTACACCTCGTAGTACTCTTCTTCCGTGCTCATATCGTCGGCGCCCGCATCGAGGGCTGCTGCGAGGATGGTCTCTTCGTCGCCTGCTTCCTTCGGGATGCGGATGAGCCCGCGCGGTTTGAACATCCAGCTCACACATCCCGACTCGCCGAGGCTGCCTCCACATTTGGAAAAAGCGGCGCGCACCTCCGAGACAGTGCGGTTGCGGTTGTCGGTCAAGCATTCTACCATCACTGCCACCCCGCCTGGGGCGTAGCCCTCGTACACGACCTCTTCGTAGGCTGCGCCCGCGATTTCGCCCGTGCCTCGCTGGATGGCGCGTTTGATGTTCTCCTGCGGCATGTGCGCGTCGCGCGCCCGCTGGATCGCCATGCGCAGGCGGGGATTCGCATCGGGGTTACCTCCTCCTTCGCGCGCGGCGACGATAATCTCGCGTGCTAGGCGGGTGAACAGTTTGCCACGCTCTGCGTCCTGCTTGCCCTTGCGCAGGCGGATGTTGTGCCACTTGGAGTGTCCAGCCATGCGTTGCGCACCTCCTTCCCGTTACCGCCCGAATTATATCATGTTCTGAACGCTCTTGACAATCAGGGTCTCGTGTGTTAAAATACATATAGGCTAATCAACAAAGTCAGGATTGAGCGATGCCTCTGTTCAGCGCGAAGATGGAGTATGCGCTGCGCAGTATGCTGTATCTGGCGCAGCAGCCAGCGGGTGTGCCTGTCCAGAGCCGTGATATCGCCGAAGCCGAGTACATTCCCGGACCGTATCTAGACCAGATTCTGGCAACCCTGAAGCGGGCAGGGCTGGTACGTAGCATGCGTGGCGTCGGCGGAGGGTATGAACTTGCAAAGCCGCCCTCTCAGATTACAGTCGGCGATGTGGTGCGTGCTTTCTCTGGCGATACCCTGCAGCCTTCCGAAGCCACGCAGCGCGACAGCGCGATGACGACCACCATGTCCTGTATCCGTGACTTCCAGCGACGTACCTCAGAGGCTATCTGGCGTCTGCTGGACGCGACGACGCTGCAGCACCTGCTGGAGCAGAAGTACTTGCTCGACCAGGCACAAAGTATCGCCCCATACTTGTAGAAGGAGTGTCCCTATGCGTATTGCAGAGGATGTGACCAAGCTGATAGGCAACACGCCCTTGGTGCGTCTCAACCGCGTGACTGACGGTGCGAAAGCCACGGTGGCTGCGAAGCTGGAGTATTTTAATCCCCTCTCCAGTGTGAAAGACCGCATCGGTGTGGCGATGATCGAAGCTGCTGAGCGAGAAGGGAGAATCCGTCCAGATACCATCATTATCGAGCCGACCTCGGGCAACACGGGCATTGCTCTCGCCTTTGTGTGTGCTGCGAAAGGCTACCGGTGCGTGCTCGTCATGCCAGACACGATGTCGATGGAGCGACGGAGCCTGCTGCGCGCACTCGGCGCGAAACTGGTACTGACCCCCGGCGCTGAAGGGATGCCCGGCGCCATCCGCAAGGCGGAGGAGATCGTGGCGAGCGACCCCGACCGCTACTTCATGCCCCAGCAGTTCAAGAACCCTGCCAACCCCGACATCCACCGTCGCACCACTGCAGAGGAAATCTGGCGCGACACCGACGGGCAGGTAGACATTCTCGTCGCCGGCGTAGGCACAGGCGGCACTATCACGGGGGTGGCAGAGGTCATTAAGGCACGAAAGCCCTCGTTCCGTGCCATTGCGGTTGAACCTGCCGCTTCTGCCGTGCTCTCAGGTAAGCCGCGCGGACCGCATCCCATACAGGGTATCGGGGCAGGGTTCATCCCCGATATCCTGCGCGTCGACCTCATCGACGAAATCATCCCCGTAGAGAACGAGGACGCCTTCACCATGACGCGGCGTCTCGCACGGGAAGAGGGTATCTTCGCGGGCATCTCCTCTGGTGCGGCTGTGCACGCCGCAGTGCAGGTCGCCAAGCGCCCGGAGAACGCAGGGAAACTCATCGTCGTCATCGTGCCTAGCACGGGGGAGCGCTACCTCTCCACGCCCGTCTACGCAGACCTGCCCGAGGACGAAGACTTCTCCCTATTACCGAACGGGGCAGTGTCGGAAGCGCTCCACAAGCGCTAACCCCGTAGGCTATGCGTCTCAGCAGGCGATGAGTTCATGCGGGAGGTGTGATGTTTCGAAGGGTCATCTTGCTGGTAATGGACGGCTGCGGGGTCGGTGCGGCGCCTGACGCGGCGCAGTATGGCGATGTTGGCGTGAACGAGCCGAACACGCTGGGGCATCTGGCGGAAGCAGTAGGCGGGCTGCACCTTCCCCGTTTGCAACGGCTTGGCTTGGGGAATATCCTCCCGCTACGAGGAGTGTCTCCTGCCGAGCCGCCGCTCGCTGCCTTCGGCAAGATGCAGGAGCGCTCGGCGGGCAAAGACACCGTTACTGGACACTGGGAAATGATGGGCGTCATCACCGAACAGCCCTTCCCCACCTATCCGAAAGGGTTCCCGCCTGAGGTCATCGAGCCGTTCGAGCGCGCCATCGGCACGAAGGTGCTGGGCAACATTCCCGCCTCAGGCACCGAAATCATCAAGCAGTTGGGTGCGGAGCACCTGCGCACGGGATATCCCATTGTGTACACCTCGGCGGATAGCGTCTTCCAAATTGCCGCGCACGAGGAGGTCATCCCCCTGCCGCGACTGTACGAAATGTGCCAGATTGCGCGACAGATTCTGCAACCGCCGCATCATGTACAGCGGGTCATCGCTCGTCCCTTCGTCGGCAAGGACGCCCCCTCGTTTCGACGCACGGAGAACCGCCGTGACTTCCCTCTGCCACCGCCTTACAACCTGATAGACCAGCTGGCGGAGGCGGGACGAAGAGTGTATGCCATCGGCGTTATCGGGCAAGTGTTCGCAGAGCGAGGCTTCGCCTACTCCGTGCGCACGGGCAACAATGCCGAACACCTACGCGCGACTCTGGAAGCGATGGAACAGCCCGCCGACTTCATCTTCGCGAACTTCGAGGACTTTGACATGCTCTACGGTCACCGCAACGACCCACAGGGTTTCGCCAAGGCGCTAGAGGCGTTCGACGAGGGCTTGCAGCTGGTGCTGGAGCGGATGCGCCCCGATGACCTGTTGATACTCACCGCCGACCACGGCAACGACCCCACTACCCCTAGTACCGACCACTCGCGCGAGCTGGTGCCTCTGCTTTGCTACAGCCCTTGCTTCGCGACAGGAACCAATTTGGGAACACGTTCCACCTTCGCGGACATCGCTGCTACTCTCGCCGACCTGTTCGGGTTAGAATCCCGATGGGGAGCGGAGAGCTTTGAGGCTCAGTTGAAGAGAGTGTCGAGGTAAACAGGATGCTGGCTACAAAAGCACTGGGGTGGATTTGCTTACTGACAGTGGTGGTAGCGGGGATGGCGTTCTCCGCTCAACCTCTGCGCGTCTCCGTCGTGGTGGCGGGCACAGACCATGATTCCGCCGGCATTGCGGGCACTCTGGCATGGGTACTGGGGCGTTACGATGGCGTACGGTTCACCGTGAGTAAGGAGGCCCACGCTCTCACCCAGGAGATACGTCGCGCTGATGTGTTGGTACTGTTTGCTCCAGGAACATTGCTCCATGACGAGCAGCAACAAGCGCTGCGACAGTTCATTGCGCGCGGTGGAGGAGTGGTCTACTTGCACACTGTGCCCAGCAGGGCAGCTACAGAAGGGACAAGAGGAAACGTGGTAGTGCAGGTAGAGCGACCGCAGCATCCCACGATGCAGCGCGTGCCGTCGTTTCAAGTAGTGGATGCTCCTGTGCAGGTCGCAAGTGAAGCACTGGCAGATGCTCTCGTCGTTGCCCGCCAGAGAGGCGGGCCGCCGCTAGCGTGGGTATGGCGCGAGGGAAGAGGCAAAGTCTTTGTGACCACGTTGGGTCATGCTCCCTCGGCGTGGAGCCATCCTGCCTTCCAGAAGATGGTGGTCAACGCAGTGTTCTGGTGCGCAGGGCGAAAGCCTCCGCAGCCACCTGTGCCTCGTCCGCCGAAGGGCTTCATCTCGCTGTTCAACGGCATGAACCTGGAGGGCTGGGGCGAGGTGGGCACTCCCTGCTGGTCGGTGCAGGATGGCGTTATCCAGTGCAGCGGCATTGGTGAAGGGGGCGGGTGGCTGCGCTCTGACCGCATGTATCGCAACTTCGTGCTGCGACTGGAGTATCGCATCTCGCCCGGCGGCAACAGCGGCATCTTTCTACGCGCGCCGCACTTCGGCAGAAGCTCCCGTTTGGGCATGGAGCTGCAGATCCTGGACGATGCCGGGAGCTCGCCCAGCAACACTGGCACGGCAGCGGTGTACAATGCGGTGGCACCGCGTGTGAACCCTGCCAAGCCTGCAGGCGAATGGAACCAGGTAGAGATTACGCTACGAGACCGCCATCTGCGCGTAGTGTGGAACGGGCAGCTGGTGCATGACCTGAACCTAGATGACCCGCAGACCAACCAGAGGCTTCCACGCACCCATCTGCTCACCCGACGCCCCAACAGCGGCTACATCGGTTTGCAGAATCATCGCAGTTTGGTCGAGTTTCGCAACATCTTTCTGCGAGAGATTCAGTAGGCGCGCTGGATGACCTCGTTCCATAGGGCGCGTTTGATGGCGTTGGAGACACGCTCTGCCAGTTCTCTCACGCCGATGCCGTGCAGGTCGGCGTCCTCAGGTTCCACAGTCAGGATGGGGCTACTGCGTGCTACCACGGTGCGCCCGTCGCTAGCGAGGCGGATGTCGTACATCTGTACTCCCTCGTTCAACAGGCTGTCTAGGCGCGCGCTGATTTCACGAGCGCGCTCTGCCGAGGTCATCCCGTCGCGGTCAGCGGGGGCAAAAATGGGCACACTGTCCAGGTATATCTCCGTCAGGCTCTTGTCCCGTACGGTCTTCTGGCGTAGTTCGACAGGCAAGATGCGTGCGACGGCGCGGCGGTTAATTGGGATGCCCAGTTTGCGGAACAGATTGACCATCGCCAGAGCGCGCTCCCGCGAGGGGGGGTGTGTGCGGAAGATGCCCAGCTGCCGTTCAGGGCGACGCGCCTCGTCCCGTGCCAGCCGCTCCATGAAGGTAAGCATGCCCACAGGGTTATACTGTGTGTGCGTGAGATAGTGGATGGCGGCCTGGTCGGCGTCTACCTCTGCCTCCTGGGTGAAACCGCTCATCTTGGCAATCTGGTAGAGCTGCACGCCCAGCATCACGTTGCTCAAGTCGCGCGCGGGCGCCCCCGACAATACCATCACGAGCAGCGCAGGCAGGGTAACTCGGCGGTTAATCTTCTCGTTCTCCTGTCCCAGTTTCATGAGATGGCGATGCGCTGCGTGCGCAATCTCGTGGGCGAGCACCGCCGCTAGCTCGTGGTCGGATTGGACGTAGTCCAGCAAGCCTTTATTCACGTAAATGAAGCCACCTGGCAGCGAGAAGGCGTTCACGTCGGGGTCGTCTACGACCTTGAAGGTATACTGGAACTGCGTCTTTCGGGGTAGCCCCCAAGTGAGAGGGATTTCCACCGAGTTCGCGACCGCAGCGATTTCCTGTCCGATGCGGTTGACTCGCTCTACCAGCGCAGGGTCAGTGATGAGGCGCATCGTACGCTCGATTTCTGCTGCGGCTTCCCTGCCGATACGCACCTCCTCGTCTTCTTCCTGCTTAGGTTGCGCCCAGATTCCTTGGGAAAGCCCGCTCAGCAGCAGGCTGACCACGAGCAGAAAAGCAGACCAGACTGTTGTGCGCTTCATCGATAAAAACCTCGCAAGGGATTATTACGATTATAGCATATCGAGGCGAACTCTTTGCCTCCCACTTACTCAGACGTTAGAGAACGAGACACGGTTTCGGTGAAGCACTCCCCCACGGAAACCGTGTGGGATTTTCCAGCGAGACCAGTGACTACCTCATTAGGAGCCAGATATCCAGACGAGGGGTCTGCCAGTTGTAGGGTTTGCAGACCAAGTCGGGCATGCCGTTGCCGTCGATGTCGGCAACACGCCCCTCGTGCCAGTCGTATCCGCTCAGGATTTGGATGGGCGTGAAACCGCCTTTCCCGCTATTCAGCAGTATCCACGCTCGTGCCTGGGGGTTGTCGTCGTCCGCCGTCCACCGCCGCATTTCTGCACAGAAGATGTCCAGTTTTCCGTCCCGATCAAAGTCCGCAAGAGCCAGGGTATGCCCGTGAACCACTTCCTGGCGCAGCAGGTCGGTCTTGCTCCAGTTTTCCGTGCGGTGCGGGTCGTCTCGAAAGCGGTACAGCGTCAGCCTGCCGTTGGCATCGCCGGGGACCATGACCACCTCGATTTGCCCATCTCCGTCCAGGTCTGCCGCCGCGATGCGTGGTTCGCTCTGTGCGGGGTCGATGAGGGTATGCGTCCAGCGATGGCTTTCGTAGTCGAACCACCTACCGCCCGCCAGCAGTTCGTCCCGCCCGTCACCGTCGATATCCGCTTTGGCTAAGCCCTCTCCCGCCCCCTCGAAGATGACATGCCGTCCCCACTCATCGGCGCGGGGGTCCTTCGGAATCGGCGCCCAGAAGAGTTTGCCAGCCCCCTGATTCCAGAACACCAGTTCCAGCTTGCCATCGCCGTCGAAGTCGCCGAACAACTGGTCGTGGTGCTTGACGCCTTCCCCTGTCTTCACTAGGTGGTGTTTCCAGGGTTTATCGGGGGCGTAACGGGGGTAGGGGTTCTCCCACCAGTAGAGCGTGTCGTGGCGATAGTCTCCGCCTGCCACGATGTCGAGGTCGCCATCACCGTCGATGTCTGCCAGTGCACCACCCGCCTCCAGTGGAATGGAGGCTGCCTCCACAACGTACACGCGCCACTTCCCCCTCGCTTCCTGCCGATACCATACCAGCGCAGGGGGCGCGTTGCGACACCCGATGAGGATATCCATGCGTCCGTCGCGGTCGAGGTCAGCCACCAGACAAAGCGTTTGCTGGTCGGAGCCGGGTGGCACAGGCAGGTCGCCAGTGGCGCTCGACAGATGCTTCCAGAGAAACTGTGGTTTCATCTGGGGGGTGCTCCTGTAGTGGCATTGCGCAGGGCGCGCGAGGCGTTCGCCAGCTCCCGCAACGCCTCACTACGCAATAACATCCCTTCCTCCTGATAGCGGGTCTCCCTGGTCTCCGCGAACAGGAGCAGGCTTCCCAGTGACTGCTGGAGCAGGCTGCCCGCCAGCAAGAACCGTTGGTGTGCGTCTAGCAGGCGGGGGAGGGGTTTCAGGGATTGGGTAAACCGCTGCAGGTCGTTGCTTTGCGCCTCCAGCCCTTTCAGCGTTCGGAAAAGGGTTTCCAGCGTGACCTCGCCGTTGGTGTAGGAGGCGACCGCCTCTTGGGCTCGCTGCGCCAGCTGGGTGATTCCTGTCTCCACACCGTTTGCTAGAGCAGCGTACACCTCCCCTCGCCGTGCCTCGTCTTCCTCTGGTAGCAGGGTAAAGAGGCGACCAGCCATCTCTTGCGCTCGGACGAACTGGGCGCGGGCGAGGTAGAGCTTCGCCAGGCGCAGGGGAGGCTCGGTGCTGGTGGGTGAGGCTTGCGCTGCCCGATTGTAACACTCCTCTGCCTCGGTGATGCGGGCGCGGTTCCACAAGAGGTCGCCGAGATGTAGCCAAGCCGCCATGTTCTGCGGGTCACGTTCCAGCATGCGGCGATACATCGTCTCCGCCTCGTCCAGACGGTTGGCGCGCATGTAAGCGTCTGCTAGGACGAGCAGTAGGGGGGCAGTATCGGAGACCGCTTGCACCGCACGCATTCCTTCGGCAACAGCGGCTTCTTCCATACCTCGCTGCAGATATGTCTCGATGAGGCGACGGCGCGGCTCGGGGTCACCCGGTTTCACATCTGCTGCACGCCGATATGCCTCGATGGCACCTGCGAGGTCGCCTGCTCGAGCCAACTTCTGCCCTTCCTCCAGAAACTGTCGCATGAGCGTGTCAGTATCTTCTGCTACAGGGGCTGGTGGGGCAGCGGCGTTGTTCTGTATCTCCCTCTGGGTGAGGTCAACACGCGCGATGGATGCCATCGGCTCGGCAATCAGCCGGGCGACGAGGTTACTAGCGGCGGTACGTGCTGTGCTGACAGGGTCAATAGCCATCCTCCCTCCTGGCAACGCCCGTTGCACGGGTTGGCTTTCGAGCTGGACGCGCCAGACACGCCCGCCTGCAACGGGCATCCATTCCGCGACGACCTGTATTACCGAACTGGTGGGCGCGTTCTGTAGCAGACTGGGGTCTACCTGTTGACCGCGACGGGGACGGGGCAGGACAGGAGGCTTTTCCGTCCATGCCGCGCGCACGGTGAGCGCATACTCCCCGCCCAGCGCCCGCACGATGCGCCGCTTCTGGTCGTCTGAAAGCTGTGCGGTTACATCAGACGCTCTCAGCGTGCCCTCCTGTACCAAGCGTTGCACGTAAGGAGCAGACGGGTCGTAGGTCAGCACGTCTACTCGACGGGTAGCTTCTAGCTGCTCCGTTAGTGGCGTAACGATGCCCACGTTCGGATCGGGCTGGTCGCGCCGCACCTCTACCTTTTCGGGAAAGATGACTACGAGCGGGCGACGCGCTGGTGGTTGTGCGAGCGCAGAGAGGGCGAGGAGCAGTAGCAAAAGCGCGAGGCACAGAGGAGACCTAACCCCCTGTCCCCCTTCCCTGCGAGGGGAGGTCGAACCTATCCCCCCTTCCCCCTTCCCTACGAAGGAAGGGGGAGTGGAAAGCCCCTCTCCTTGCAGGAGAGGGGAGGGGGGAGAGGTTTCTCCGTCGTGGCAACCTGTCCCCCTGTCCCCCTTCCCTGCGAAGGAAGGGGGAGCAGTGCGCCCCTCTCTTCTCAGGAGAGGGGAAGGGGGAGAGGTTTCTCCGTCGTGACAACCTCTCCCCCTGTCCCCCTTCCCTACGAAGGAAGGGGGAGCAGTGCGCCCCTCTCCTCGCAGGAGAGGGGGTGGGGGAGAGGTTTCTCCGTCGTAGCAACCTATCCCCCCTTCCCCCTTCCCTACGAGGGAAGGGGGAGCAGTGCACCCCACTCCTCGTAGGAGAGGGGAGGGGGGAGAGGTCATCTCACGCCATCTTCCCCTCATCGCTACCCTCCGCAAGCAGCCAGACCCTGCTTGGCAGCCTCCAACCCGCGACGCGCACGCTCCACGTTTTGCCCGGCGGCAATCTGGCGTTCGTACTCCGTAATCGCCTGCTGATACGCATCGCGAGCCGAATCGAGCTCTCCCAGCCGCTGGTGACAGAGCCCTATCTGCTGATAGATGAAGCCCCTATCGGTTGCCCCTTGCAGTGCCTTCTGGTAGAGCGCTACGGCTTCGCGGTACCTGCCCGCGAGCTGGTGTTGCTGGGCGACGCGCACTAGGTCCTCAGACTCCATTGACGGCGGGGGCGGTGGTACGACGCCGCTGCTAGTCCCCGCGCCCGGACGCACGCTAATCTCCATCACGGGCTGGCGCTCGGTGGGCGGTCTGCTTGTAGAAAGCTGCAGAGGCACGTCAGGCATTACCACCGAGCCTCCCGAGGCGGGCTGTTCAGTCCTCGCGTTACTACCCTGCGCGCGACCGTTCGCAGGCGCGGAGACGCCCGCAGGCTGCGGCGACGGTGCGACAGTGAGGGGCGGCAACGGGGGTAGGGGAAGCCTTTCCGTGCGCCCAGTGGATGCCGCGCGCTCCGGCTCACGCTGCTGCACTGGCTCTACGGGCTGGGGAGCTGCAGGCGCTTGCGTCACGTTCGGCTGGACGTAACCTGGCGTCCCCGAAGGGTACCACTGGTATGGTGCATATGCCGTTGTAGGAGACGAGGGCTGTGTCGTGGTTTGGGGTGGGGGGACGGACTGGGTACGCCGTGGATAGTTCAGCGCCGCCAGCCCCATCACGAACAACCCTATCGTGACGAAGGCGCCAATCAGCACGGGCAGATAATTGGGTTCCTCGCGGGGCGGTTTGGAAGCGGGCATCCGCAGGCGACGGCGCAACTCTTCCAGCTTGGCGCGGTCGGCAGCGCTGTCGGGATTGAGGGCAACGACCTTCTCATACTCTGCTGCTGCCTTTTGTAGGTCGCCCTGCTTTTCATAGATGAGCCCGAGCAGAGAGTGTGCAGACGTATTCGCGGGGTCAAGCACCAGAACGCCTTCGCACGCTAGTATCGCCTCCGCGAAACGACCGTCCGCTTCATGTGCCAGCGCTTCATCTAACAGCTGCCGAATCTTCGCCTGCTGCTCGGGCGATTCCAACTGGAAGGCGCTTTCGTCCAGCGTAGGCATCGGGCGGTTGGGTTGCAGCCGGTGTCCGCACTGGTAGCAGAAGCGGCTATCGTCGGTGTTATGTGCCCCGCACTGTGTGCAGAACATGGTGCTCTCCCCCCTTATAACAGGCGCTGCTGATGCACCTCGCCTCGCGGTAACAGCCCCAGGTGCTCGTACGCTAGGCGAGTCGCCACGCGACCGCGCGAGGTGCGGTTCAGCAAGCCAATCTGTATCAGAAACGGCTCGTACACGTCCTCGATGGTGTCGCGCTCCTCATTGGTGGCGGCGGAGAGGGTGTCAATGCCTACTGGCCCGCCGTCGAACTTCTCGATAATCAGGCGCAGGAACCGCCTGTCGAATTCGTCCAGCCCTAGCGAGTCCACCTCCAGCAGTTGTAGCGCCTCGTCTGCAATCTGCCGGGTGATGACGCCATCAGCACGCACCTGGGCATAGTCGCGCACGCGCCGCAGCAGGCGGTTAGCGATGCGCGGCGTGCCCCGCGAGCGTCGCGCAATCTCCGCCGCCCCCTCTCGCTCAATCGGCACTCCCAGTATCTCCGCTGAGCGTAGCACGATGGTCTGCAGCTCTTCGGGCGCGTAAAACTGAAAATACAGCACGATGCCAAAGCGCGCGCGCAAGGGCGAGGTGAGCAGCCCCGCACGGGTAGTTGCGCCTACTAAGGTAAAAGGCGGCAGGTCAATTTTAATAGTGCGCGCCGCGGGTCCTTTGCCAATCACCAGGTCCAGCTGGTAGTCTTCCATTGCAGGGTAGAGTATCTCCTCAACGGGGCGGCTGAGGCGATGCACCTCGTCAATGAACAGCACGCTGTTCGGCTCCAGGTTGGTCAGTATCGCCGCGAGGTCGCCCGGTCGCTCGATGGCGGGACCGGACGTAGAGCGGATGGGAGCGCCCATCTCATTGGCGATGATGTGAGCAATAGTGGTCTTGCCCAGCCCAGGCGGACCGTAAAGTAGCACATGGTCTAGCGCCTCGCCGCGCTGGCGTGCCGCCTCGATGAAGATGCCGAGGTTCTCTTTGAGTCGCGCCTGCCCGATGAACTCACGCAGCCAGCGCGGACGCAGGCTTAGCTCCTCTTCTACCTCCTCTACCCAGCGACGCGGGGTCACGATACGTTGTTCTTCGGTGTCCTCTTTGCGGCGCATGCCATACGTTTCTCCGTCCCTCTCCCGCCGAGCGGGCACTCCATACATCCGTCTACTGATTAGACGCTGGCTAGCGTCTTCCTGTTACCTGCAGTGCTCGTGGGGTGTAGACAGCACCTTCTCCCCAACGCCACTTGTTATTCTGAAGTCGAAGCTGTTTGTTCAGGAGAAGCACTCACGTGCTTCACGACAAGTAGCAGAGCGCAGCGAAGAATCTCGGTCTGACGATAGGTAGAGATGCTTCGCTAGCGCTCAGCATGACAATCGGGCTGCCTGTTGCATCTGAAGTCTATGTTGTTCGCCCAGAGGAAGCACTCATGTGCTTCACTACAAACTGAAGCGTGTGTCGTGTGTACTCGTGTGCCAAGGCGCGCCATGTTAGTAGTAGCACACATCAGTGCGCATCCCGTCATTCTGAGCGCAGCGAAGAATCTCCCAGATGCTTCGCCTACGGCTCGGCAGGAGCCTCACCATAGCTCCGCATCGCCAGTTGCCCCCCCTGCCGAAGAGGCTCGGTGGGGGGATTGCTCCTCTCGCCTGCTTCGGGGTCACCGCCCCGTCGTCAACACCTGCAGGGCGCTCCGCACCACAGCAGCCGTCTCAGCGTCGGCAGGGAGCGATCTGACAGCGGTTTCGGCGGCGCGTCGGGCGTCGGTACGGCTATAGCCTAGCGCCACCAGTGCCTCTACCGCATCTTCCAGCTTATCCGAAGGAAGCGGTTTCCCCTTCGCGGCGAGGCGTTCCACCTTGCGCTGCCAGGCGATTTCCGCTGCCTTCTCTTTAAGCTCCATAGTGATGCGCTGCGCTATCTTGGTGCCGACGCCGGGCGCGCCGGTGAGACGTTTGATGTCCTCGGCGGCGATTGCCATCGCCAGCTGCTCGGCATCCATCACGCTCAGCAGGCTCAGCGCCGCCTTGGGCCCCACTCCATTAACGCTGAGCAACATCTCAAAAAGCCGACGCTGCTCTGCAGTGAGGAACCCGTACAAGCTCATCTCGTCCTCGCGCACGTAGAGGATGGTGAGTAAATGGACTGGCTCCCCCTCCGAGGGCAACGTCGCCAACACTGTTTCGGGCACCAGCACGCGGTAGCCGACCCCATTTACGTCCACGACCACCGCAGACGTGTCCCTCTCTACCAGCGTGCCGCGTAGATGCGCAATCATGCTCAGTAAATCACCTTGTTGAGCGGATACTCCACGATGCCCTGCGCCCCCGCGCGTTTGAGCTGCGGAATCAACTCGCGCACCAGCTTCTGCTCTAGAATGGTCTCCACCGCGACCCAACCTTCATCCGACAGCGGCGAGATGGTGGGGTTCTTCAGTGCAGGCAGTACCTCTAGCACCCGAGGCAGGTTGCTGCGCTCCACGTTCATTTTCAAGCCCACCAGCACGCCCGCGTTGAGGGCAGCAGTAAGGAGCATGGCGATGTTCTCTGTCTTTTCGCGCTTCCAGGGGTCCTGCCATGCCTGCTGATTGGCGATGAGGCGGGGGGTAGAAACCAGCAGAGTATCGACGACGCGCAGGTTATGTGCACGCAGGCTACTACCTGTCTCCGTGTTCACCACGATAGCGTCGGCGAGCACGGGCACTTTGACTTCACATGCGCCCCATGAGAACTCCACCGTCGCCTGTACGTCGTGTTGCCGCAGATAGCGCTCAGTCAAGCGCACATACTCGGTAGCAATGCGCTTGCCCTGCAGGTCTCGCACGCTCTGCACAGGACTGCTTTCCTGCACTGCGAGCACGACCCGCACGGGGTTGCGCGTGGCTTTAGAGTAGGTCAAGTCAGCCACTTCCACCACGTTCACACCGTTGTCCTCGATCCAGTCTTTGCCGCTAATGCCGACGTCCAGAATACCATCCTGAACGTAGCGCGGTATCTCCTGAGGACGAATCAGCCAGGGTTCCAGTTCAGGGTCGTCGACAGTCGGTTCGTATGAACGCACCGACACATGGAAATCGAAACCGGCTTTCTTGAACAGCTCAAACGTTGCCTCTTGCAAACTGCCTTTCGGTAGACCGATTTTCAGTTTCACCCTTGCACTCCCAGCCTGTTGATGCAATGTGCGCAGAGAAGATTATATCGGCATTGCGGGCGAGGCGTCAACTCAGCCTCGTTGACGATAGGGATAGCAGGCGGTATAATCTAAAGACGTGAACAAGCAAAGGGAGGTGTGCGGCAGTGATTTTGCCCAACCCCGATCAGCTCAATCGGTTCAACAAATATGCGCTGGTGATGTTGGCAGCCAAGCGCGCGAAGCAGCTGCAGGAGCAGGGTATCGCGCGGCGTGCCTTGGTGAACAGCTCCTCTCAGAACCCGCTGACCATTGCGCTAGAAGAGATAGCGGGAGGCAGGCTAATTCCTAGCTTCAATCCCGAACCGCTGCCTGATCTCGTGGCTCCCGAGCCTGCTGAGCCAGTGCTGACCACGGAAGAGTTTGAAGAGGCGATAGCCAAAATGACGATGGCGGCAGAGGCAAACCGCCTCGATACCGATAATGGGACTGAACCCTCCGCGATAGAGACCGAGTATCTTGCAGAGGAGGGCGAAGAGCTGTTTTCGGAACAAGCAGAGGAGGGGGAAATAGAAGCATGGTCGGACGAGGAAGAGACCAGCTTCGATGAGGAGCTTGCCTCCGCAGAAGGAGAGAGTGTCAAGGAAGATAGTGTTTCAGAAACAGAGTAGTGGCAGGATGAGGTGCTAGAATGCGGGGCGAGATGGACTACTATGAGACCCTTGGAGTGAGCAGGGACGCGACGCAGGAGGAGATCAAGCGTGCTTATCGCCGTCTCGCCCGCCAGTATCATCCTGACGTCAACCCGGGCGACAAGCAGGCGGAGGAGAAGTTCAAAGCCATTAATGAAGCCTACGAAGTGCTGAGTGACCCAGAGAAGCGTCGGGCATACGACCTGTTCGGGCGAGCGGGAGTACGCGGCGGTGCAGCGGAACCCGATTTCGGCTTTAGTGGCTTCGGAGATATCGGTGACCTGTTCGACCTCTTCTTCGGCACAGGGGGCGCGCGCACGGAGACGTCTCGTGCTCAGCGCGGCAACGACCTGCGCGTGGACGTGGAGGTCACCCTAGAAGAGGTTGCCTTAGGCACGCCCAAGACAGTGCAGTATGCTCGCTTCGAGACCTGCACGCGCTGTGGAGGCAATGGCGCTGAACCCGGCGAGAACCCTGTGACCTGTTCCACCTGCCGCGGCAGCGGGCGAGTACGCCACTCGCAGCACACGCTGCTGGGCACCATCTCCACTGTGGTCACCTGTCCCCACTGTCGAGGCGAGGGCAAAGTGATTTCGCGTCCGTGTACACAGTGTCGCGGCGAGGGGCGTGTGCGCCAGATGGTAGAACGCACTCTGCGCGTGCCGCTGGGCGTGGAAGATGGTACCGCTGTGCAGTTTCTGGGCGAGGGCGATGCGGGCAGGCGCGGCGGCGAGGCAGGCGACCTCTTTGTGGTGTTTCATGTGCGCCCGCACGAGCGGTTCGAGCGTGACGGGGCGCACCTGCGGACGCGGCTGACCATTTCCTTCGCACAGGCGGCTCTGGGCGCGAAGGTGAAAGTGCCCGGTCTCAGCGAGGACATCGAATTGGAAATCCCACCCGGCACGCAGCCCGGCAGCGTGTTTCGCGTGTCAGGAAAAGGCTTGCCCCACCCGCGACAGGGTAGAGGCGACCTGCTGGTGCAAGTGAACATCCACGTGCCGACCCATCTGAACGAGGTGCAGCGAGGGCTGCTGCGTCAGTTCGCTGCCGCGTGCGGCGAGCGGTTCACCGACGTGCCCGAAGAGGAGAAGAGCTTCTTTGAGAAGTTCATCAGCGGGCTGAAAGGGGAGAAGGGCTAGCCCTCCGCTACACGCAGCGCCTGCTCCAGGTCGGCAATGAGCCTCTCCGCAGGCTCAAGTCCCACGTGTATCCGTAGCCCCCAGCGCGTCTCCCCATCGTAGTCCTCGATGCGCATCGGCAGAGCGAGGCTCTCATAGCCGCCCCAGCTGGGACCGATACGGAACAGCCGAAGCGCGTTCACTACCGCTACCGCCGCCTCGCGGCTGTTGCGCTTGAGAGTGAACGAAAGCAACCCGCTGAAACCGCGCATCTGGCGGCGCGCCAGCTCGTGTTGGGGATGTGATGGCAAGCCCGGGTAAAGCACATTGTGCACCGCAGGGTGCGTAGATAGCCGTTGGGCAACCTGGAGCGCGTTGTGCTGGTGCTGTTGCAGCCGCGTAGGTAGAGTACGAAGTCCACGCAGAATCAACCACGCTGCGAACGGGTCTAGGATACCGCCCAGCAGGGTCATCTCGCGATGAATCGCCTCGATACGCTCGCGCGAGGTGCAGACAACCCCGGCAATGACGTCGCTGTGTCCACCTAGGTATTTGCTCGCCGAATGCACCACGATATCTACACCCAGTTGCGATGGACTTTGGAAGAGCGGGGTCGCCCACGTGTTGTCGATGATAGTTGTGACGCCATGCGCCCTAGCGAGCGCACAGACCTCTTCTAATGGCTGCAGCCAGAAGTTGATGCTGGTCGGGCTTTCCAGATAGAACACGCGCGTATGGGGGCGCAACGCCTGCTCGAAATCCTCCACGTGCGTGCCCTGCACGAAGGTGACCTCCACACCGAAACGGCTGAGGTGCTCCTGCAGCAACAAGCGTGTGGGGTAATACACATGCTTCACGCACACCACATGGTCGCCCCCACGCAGTTGCGACAGTAGCGCCGCGCTGATGGCTGCCATGCCCGAGGCGAAGCAGCGCGCCTCCTCCGTCCCCTCCAGCGCTGCCATCTTGGCGTTGAGCAGGTCAGTGGTGGGGTTGGCTTCGCGGGTGTAGATGTAACGCGAAGAGGAGCGCGCCTCTACACTGGGCACAGCGAACAGGCTGTTTTGGAAAAGCGGTGGCACAATAGCGCCCAGGAACCGCTCTGGCTCCTCGCCCCAGTGCAGGCAAATCTCCTCGAAAGTGCTCTCTTCGTCCATGTGCTTTCCTCAGCGGATGGTCTTGTTCTGCTCCCTATGTTACACCGCGCACTGAGTGAAAGCCTGCTGATGCTATCAGGGAGGTGACCGACAGGGGTTTGAGGTATACTATGGCTACGCTCGCACATCGTGTTGGTGAACAGGAGGAAAACGCTGTGTACGAGATTCCCGTCCTGCATCCTGTGCTGGTGCACTTTCCGATAGCCTTCTTGCTTTTGGCAGCGCTGGCTGCCGTCGCGTGGCTGGGCTGGGGGACTCGTTTTTGGCGAGATGTCACTCTGCTCCTGCTGGTGGCAGGATTCTTAGGTGGATTGGGTGCGTATTTCACGGGTGAAGCAGTAGAGGAGCGAGCAAAGGCGAAGCCGCTGGTACAGCAGTTTGGCGAGCAGCACGAGAGCTTTGCTCTGCTCACGCTGGTGGTGAGCGGGCTGGCGCTGTTCGCGCTGGCGGCGTATATCGGAGCGTCCAGAAGGTTGCTGCGTCCTGGGGACAGAGACCTGCCAGCGGTGCGCGTGGTAGTTGCTGTGCTGGCGGTGGCGTCGGCAGTGCTGGTGGCACGCACGGGGCACTTAGGCGGGCTGATGGTGTGGGGACAGCCTGTGGGCAGTGTGCAGCAACAGGCTCCTCAGCAGACCCCGCAGAGCGGGGAAGGCGAGGAGCGCCATGAACGGGAATAGGAGCAAGGATGGTCGGGGTGGGCGGACTTGAACCGCCGACCTCACGGACCCGAACCGTGCGCGCTACCAAACTGCGCCACACCCCGACCGCTGCACCATCTATTATAACAACTTCGGCTTGTCGTTGTCAACGCGCCGAGGGGTTTGCGAACGGCTGAGGGGATGCGTCTACTGAGCCTGCAGCTTCAGAACTTCCGCAACTACGAGAGCCTGCATCTGGAGCCAGACGCGGGATTGAACCTGATTACAGGGGAGAACGCGCAGGGCAAGACCAATCTGCTAGAGGCAATCTACCTGCTGGCGACAGGTAGGGCATTGCGTGCGGGCAAGGAAGAGGAGCTCATCCGCTGGGGAGCGGAGGAGGCGAGTGTACGCGCGCACATCTATCGCGAACAGTCGCCCGATGTGCAGGTGGAAGTGTACCTTTCACGCCATCAGCCCCGACAGGTCACGGTAGACGGGAAGACTTACCGTGCCGCTGTAGCATTGGGACAGTTCAACGTAGTGACCTTCAGCGCGATGGACTTGGAGGTGGTGAGAGGACAGCCTGCCGACAGGCGTCGCTATCTGGACGTGGAAATCGGCATGCTCAGCCCTGCGTATGTGCGTGCGCTGGCAGGCTACCGCCGCGCACTGGAACAGCGCAATCGCCTGCTCAAGAGCCTGCGCGAGAGCGGGGGAGCCATCACGCCTTCGGTGTTGGACCTACTGGAGGCGTGGGATGAGCAGCTGGTGCGCTTCGGCAGCAGCCTCATTGTCGCGCGAGAGCGTTTCGTGTGCGCCCTGCGCCCGTTAGCGCGTCAGGCGCACGTGGAGCTCTCGGAAGGGCGCGAGGAGTTGGACATCCGCTACGCCTCCGCTCTGGAGGACCCCCTGACCGAACGCGAGCAGGTCGCCGAGCGGTTCCGACAGCAGCTGCAGCAGATGCGCGCAGAGGAGATACGCCGAGGCACGACGCTGGTGGGACCGCAGCGAGACGACCTGCTGCTGTTCGTGGACGGCAGGGAGGCGCGCACGTATGCCTCGCAGGGGCAACAGCGCACGGTGATGCTGAGCCTCAAGCGAGCGGAGTTCGAACTCACCCTGCAGGAGCGGGGCGAACCGCCCATCGTGCTACTGGATGATGTGATGTCCGACCTAGACGACCTGCGGCGGGCGCAGCTGCTGCGCATGACCCTGCGCGGGGCACAGGCGTTCATTACCGCCACCTCCGCCGAGACCTTCCCGCAGGAAATCCTTGCCGTTGCCCGAATGTATCGGGT
>JANWXG010000110.1 GCA_025057335.1 bacterium
CCCCTTCGTGCAACTGCCCGCGCAGGCGCAACGGCTGCTGGCTCTGGCAACCAGCTTTGAACAGCCCGTAGCGCCTTCCCTGGAACGTGCTGCCCTGCTGGTACGCATCGAGGAGAGTAACCGTCTGGAACCTCCCGCTGAGGTACCGGTAGGCGACGATGCGCTGAGGGCGATTGTAGAGCGCTTTTACAGCATGCCCTACGAAGAGTTCTACGCCAGCCTGTCTGAAGAGGAGAGGAGACGTTACCTGCGCCAGCGCTATCGGCGTGACGTGCAGATACGTCTCGTAGAGGCAGAAGAGATATACTTCCTTACCGGATTCTACTGGGAGTGGTAAGGACAGCAATGCCATCTTCTTCGGGTTGTAGCAACATACACGAGGTCAATTTCCCCATAAAGCGCGTGTGATATAATAAACCAGATTGCTCTGGCGAGTCGAAGCATGTTCCCATGAGGGTTGTCGGAGGAGACAAAGGATGACGGCTGCTGTTTCGCCTGTCAGCGTGACCTTCTGTGTGCTGGGCGCGGGTAATGGTGGGCTCGCGATGGCAGCGCATCTAGCGCTCAAAGGAGTGCGAGTGCATCTATGGAACCGCAGCCCAGAGCGGCTACTCCCCATCCAGCGATCGGGCTACATCCACGTGATCGCCAGCCCCGACCGCCCCGACCTGCCGCAAGGGGAGGCGCACATCCCGGTAGTGACCACTGATGTCGAAGAAGCCATCAGCGAGGCGAAGGTACTGATGGTGGTCGTGCCTGCTACGGGACATGCCGAGGTCGCCGAGCGAATCGCACCTCATCTGCGGGATGGGCACATCATCGTGCTGAACCCAGGGCGCACCGGCGGGGCGCTAGAGGTATTGCACGTGCTCCAGCAACGGGGCGTGCAGGCGGATGTCATTGTCGCAGAGGCGCAGACACTACTCTACGCCAGCCGCGCGCTGAACCCCGCGCAGGTGCAGATTTTCGGCATCAAGAACAGCGTGCCCGTTGCGGCAATCCCCGCCTATCGCACGCCGGAGGTGGTGCGGGCGCTTCGCGCTGCCTACCGTGAGTTCGTGCCGGGCGATAACGTGATGAAGACCAGCATGGACAACATCGGCGCGATTTTCCATCCCGCTGTAACAGTGCTGAACGCCGCACGCATCGAGAGCACGCATGGCGATTTCGAGTACTACATCGACGGCATCACGCCCTCGGTAGCGGAGGTACTGGAAGCTCTGGATGCGGAGCGAGTGGCTGTCGCGGCAGCGATGGGGTTCGGCTGCATGACCGCGCGGGAATGGCTGTATATCGCCTACGGGGCGTCGGGAAAGACGCTGTTCGAAGCCATCCGTGCCAACCAAGGCTACTACGGCATTAAGGCGCCGCCTATGGTGCAACACCGCTACATCAGTGAGGACGTGCCGATGAGCCTCGTGCCGATTGCCTCGCTAGGGGAGATGCTAGGGGTGCCCTGTCCTACCATCCGCGCCATCATCCATCTGGCGAACCTGATGCACGGTTGCGACTACTGGCAAACGGGGCGTACGGTGGAGAGGATGGGATTGGCGGGGCTGAGCCTGCGTGAGATTCGACTGCGTATTTTAGAGGGGATTGCACCCCAGTAGGCTGCACTCCCAAACACCTCGTTCCCTTTCACTCCTGCTCAGCAAGTCGGAGGAGGCGCGGGCGGGCCGTGCTCCCGACCTACTGCTGTTCTATCCTTCCGTACTCTTCTACGAGGTCGCTCACCATCCTCACCCTTTCAATGACCCCGTCGGGGGGCACCTGGTCGCACACGCAGAGCATGAAGCGCGGGTCGTCCTTGTATAACCGAATGGCTTTCAGCACGATGTCTCGCAGGGTTTCCTCGCTGTACACTGGGCTGAAGTAGGCGGCGGGCACGCCTCCCCAGAGGATGAGGTCCGGTCCTGCCAGTGCGCGGAAGTCCTCTAGAGGCACATCTCCTACAGGCGCAGGCGTCAGGGACTGCGCACAGTCCACCCCCGTCGGTCCCACGTAGGGCAGTAGGTTGCGGAAGGTGCCGTCGATATGCACGAAGATGTATTTGCCTGCACGATGCAGCTGCTCCGCCCGCTTGCGGTAGTAGGGAGCATAGTACCTCTGGAAGAGGCGGGGACTGACCACCTCACCCGTGATGTTGTCAGGGAAATACACCAGCGGCGCGGGAGCATGGCAGATAATCTCGTACATGGGGTCTTCTGCAGCGGACATGACCTCGATGGTCTCCTCGATTTCCTCGGGCGCATCCGCCAGCGCATACACTGCATTCGTCACGCCCATCCAGATGACGAACAGGTTCGCCATAGGCGTGCGGTTGGGCATGGAGGCAGCCACACCCCATTCGCCGAACAGGTCGATGATGCGCTGCTGCTCGCGATAGTCGGGTGTCAGATGCTGATGCTGGAAGAGGAAGCGCAACACCTTCAGGTCTTCTGGGGTCTTGACGGGGTACTCCCGATACGCCCAACAGTAGGAGTTGGGCTCGAACTCCTGTATCTGGGAAATGGTGCCGACGGGGGTCATCCAGCTAGTGCGCGTGCGTAGGGGTCTGCCGTCCGCGTCGCGCTCCTCTTCCACCTGGATTTGCACGTCTTCGTACTCGATGCGCCAGGGACAGGTGAGCAAGTGTTCATGCGCCCCGACGTTCAGGTCCTTGTAGAGCTGAACTACTCCATCGCCGCGATACTTTTCGGGCAACGTCCCCTTGATGACCTCGGCGTTATACCAGTAGGTCAGGTCGGCATACCAGGGCATCACGTCGGGGCGTCTGCCCTGAAACACTGCCAGCAGTCGCTCTTTCAGGGTCATAGTTTGATCTCATCCGTGCAACGGGATAACCTTCACCATCACCACGTCATGGGGCGGGACGCGCGTGCTGAAGAAGCGCGTGAACACGCCGTAGTCCTCGCCAGTAATGACGTCCTGCACGCGGCAAGGGCGCCGGTCGTGGATGCCCAGAGCTTCCCAAGCGACGTTGATGAGCCCCGTGTGCTGCGGGTCACGGTTGAAGAGACCTACTGCTACCGAGCCGTCCGCTAGCGGCTTCATCCACGTCTCATAGTTCGTCCAGTGCACGCCCACGCGGAAGCCCTGCCTGCCCAGCGGGTCCTGGTTGATGGCAATCAGCCCCTTGTGGGTGAGCAGCTGGTGGGTGAAGGCGTTCATGTTGCGTACGTCGCAGCCAATCATCAGCGGCGCCGCTAGCAAGCACCACAGCGCGAAGTGCATGCGGTATTCGTTGTCGGTGCAGCCGCCCCGCGCCACGTTGCCCTTGCCATACATACCCACTACTAACATATCGGGGTCGTTCCAGTGGTCGGGACCGGCATACGCCTCCAGTCCGTTCTGGCTAAATCCTATCTGCTCGATGCTCTCCCATGAGTCGTTGATGTCGCCTGTCGTGCGCCATAGGTGTCCACCCACGCTTGCGCCCCATTTCCAAGGCTCGTTGCTGCCCCATTCGCAGATACTGAACACAATGGGGCGCCCCGTTGCCCGTAGCGCCTGCCCCATCCGCCGATACAGGGTGACCGCGTCTGCGCCAGCAGGCTTGTAACAGAAGTCGTATTTCAGATAGTCCACACCCCATTCCGCGAAGGTCTGGGCGTCTATCTCCTCGTAGCCGTAGCTGCCCGGCTTGCCCGCACAGGTATGTGTGCCCGCGCAGGAGTAGATGCCAAACTTGAGCCCCTTGCTGTGCACGTAGTCTGCCAGCGCCTTCATCCCAGAGGGGAACTTTTTGGGGTCGGGTACGAGGCGTCCCTGATCGTCGCGCTCGTCCGACTCCCAGAGGTCGTCAATCACCACGTAGGTGTAACCTGCCTCTCTCAAGCCGGCTTCCACAAACACGTCGGCAACCTGCCGAATCAGCTCCTCATGAATCTCTGCGCCAAAGGTGTTCCAGCTATTCCATCCCATAGGAGGTGTCGGTGCCAGCATCCCTGTTTCCTCTCCTCATGACAAGTTGTACTGTTGTGGTACATCCTTCTTTTTCGTGAGGGCTAGAGAGGTTCCTGCAGGGAGGGGCACACATTGGGAGCAAGTTGCACAGGAAAAAGGGGCAAATATTGCGTAAAATAAGTAATGGGACTCATTTCATCAATCATCATGAGGGAGGCATTTATCCTGTGTCAGCACGTTCTTTCCGCTGGACACTCACATTGTTGCTAGTTGTTCTTGGGCTAGCGGTAGGTTATCAGGCGACGCCGTGGTTTGTGGAGACGCTCAAGAGGCTGCTGCCCGAGGTCGCCAATCAGCCCGACACGCCCAGCATTCTGGACGACCGACGTTTTCTGGCAACGGTGCGGCTGGCGCTGACCGTTGTGGGCGGACTCGTCGGGGTGATTCTCGGCTCGGAGATTTTCCACTTCGTGCTGAATGTGCAGAAGCAGATCGAGAGCGCCTCGACCCGGGAGAAGATTGCGCTCACCGTCGGGGGCACGTTTGGGGTGCTGCTGTCTGTGCCGTTTGCGGTGCTGTTTGCGCGCTACGGCGCGATTGGCATTCCCTTGACGCTGGTGCTGGTCATCACTTTCGTCTACCTGAGCACAGTCGCTGTGCTCAGCATGAAAGAGCTGCGCGTGATGCTGCCTGCGGTGGAGGGCAAAGAAGGCGTGGAGGAGCCCCGCATTAAAATTCTGGATACTAACGTCATCATTGACGGGCGTATCGCCGACATCTGCCGCACCGGCTTCATTGAGGGCACCATCTACGTGCCAGGTTTCGTTATCGACGAGTTGCAGCACATCGCCGACTCGTCCGACTCGCTGCGTCGGGCGCGTGGGAGGCGGGGACTGGACATCCTCAACCAGATGCAGAAGGAGCGCCATCTGGAGGTGCGCACTTACGATGACCGGGTAGACCCGAATGAGCCAGTGGACAAGCGCCTTGTGAGCCTCGCGCGCAGCATCAACGGCGTCATTGTCACGAACGATTTCAACCTCAACAAGGTAGCAGAGCTGGAAGGGGTGCCCGTGCTGAACGTGAACGAGCTCGCCAACGCGCTCAAGCCGGTGGTACTGCCAGGCGAGGAGATGCGCGTGCACATCATCAAGGAGGGCAATCAGCCCAATCAGGGCGTGGGCTACATGGACGATGGCACAATGATTGTGGTGGAAGGCGGGCGCGAGTACATCGGGCAGGACGTGGACGTGATGGTGACCAGCGTCTTGCAGACGGTGGCGGGCAAGATGATTTTCGCCAGCCTCAAGGCGCAGGACGGCGAGACGGGCGAGTGGACGGAGGCGAGTAGCCTGCGCATGCCGACGGCGCGCCTGCGTCGGCGTCGGTAGCCTGCTAGCTGGGGAGGTGCCCCGGTGGCAACGTGCGCCCTGATTCTGGCGGCGGGCAAGGGCGAGCGGTTCGGCAGGGAGGGGGGCAAGCTGTGGACGCTCGTTGGAGGCATGCCTGTTCTGGAGTGGACGTTGCGTGCCTTCCAGGAGCATCCCGAGGTAGAACACCTCGTGCTGGTGGGAAGGGGAGAGGAGCTGTCTCACCTGCGGCAGGTGGCGAACCACTACCGCAAGATTGTGGCGGTCGTGCCCGGCGGAGCGGAGCGATGGCAGTCGGTGCAGGCGGGGTTAGACGCCGTTCCTCCAGAGGATAGCTGGGTGCTGGTGCATGACGGCGCACGCGCGGCGGTCTCCGCCGACCTCATCTCGCGGGTGTTGCGAGCAACGCGCGAGACGGGCGCTGCCGTCCCTGTCCTACGTGTAGCGGATACCCTCAAGTGGGTAGGCTCGCGCCAGACGGTGCAGGCGACGCTTCCTCGCCGTCGACGCGAGGGCGACGAAGAGTGGCAGCTAATGGCGGTGCAGACCCCTCAGGGCTTCGCAGTGGAGCTGCTACGCCGAGCCTATGCGCAATACGATTTCGAGAATCACCCTCCAACCGACGACGCGATGGTGGTAGAACCTGTCCATCCTGTCTCCGTGGTGCCAGGCGACCCACAGAACCTCAAGTTGACCTACCCTGAAGACCTGCCGCAGCTGGAAGCAGCGCTGCTGGGGCGCGGCGAGACGCGCACGGGCTTTGGCTACGACGTGCACCCCTTCATCGAGGGCAGACCGCTGATGCTGGGCGGAGTGCAGATTCCTTCGCCGCGCGGGCTGGCTGGGCATTCCGACGCGGATGTTGTGCTGCACGCTATCATCGACGCCCTGCTCGGCGCTGCGGGCATGGACGACATCGGCACCCTCTTTCCCAACACCGACCCCGCCTATCGCAACGCCGACAGCGCACAACTGCTTGCGCAGGCATGGGCTCGGGTGCGTGAGCAGGGCTGGACACTGGTCAACGTGGATGTGACCGTGCTAGCAGAGACGCCCCGCCTGCGCCCTCATGTGCCCGCCATGCGCGAACGCATCGCCGCCGTGCTGCAGACCGAAACCGACCGGGTGAACCTCAAAGCCACCACAAACGAACGCTTGGGATTCGTCGGGCGCGAAGAGGGGATAGCCTGCTACGCGGTCGCCACGCTCAGGAGGTGAGTGTCTGTGCTGGACATGCTGTGGGTGGTGCTGTTCGCTGCCGCGATGGGCTACGTTGAGGCGGCAGTGGTTGTTTATCTGCGTGACCACTACTATCCCGACGGCTTCCCGATACCTGTTCAGCTGGGCAGGATGCCTATCCGCTTCACGCGCATCCCCGAGTTCGAAGGCAGAATGCCCCAGCGCACCATACGCACTGAAATCGGAAGGGAAGCTGCAACTATCGTGATGTTGCTCACCCTTGCGCTCATCGGGAGCAACACCTTCTGGCAGGGACTCGGCGTGTTCCTGCTGGCGTTCGGCGTGTGGGATATCACCTACTACCTCTTCCTGAAGCTGCTCATCCGTTGGCCCGAGTCGCTGAAGACGCTAGATGTGTTGTTCCTGATACCCGTCCCATGGATTGGTCCCGTGTGGCTGCCTGTGAGCGTCTCAGCGGTGATGATTGCGTGCGGGGTGTGGCTGATGGGATGGGGAACATAGTGCCCTACGCTACGGTGACGAAGGTTCGGCGGAGGTTCCGTCGCCTGGCGAAGAGGCTTCTGGGCTATACGAGGGAGTGAGGCTCTGGGCAGATTGTCGTCTCTTTGCCAGAAGCCAGTAGAACAGAGTCATTCCTACGACGATAGTTGCTAGCTGGTAGTTCGCGTCGATGACTTCAATCACGAAGAAGGAGCGGCTGGGGATAGCGGTCGTCTGGTAGTTGGCGACTATGGCGGTAAAGAGGTTATTCGCCGTATGCGCCCCGATAGCCAGCTCCAGTGTGCCTGAACGTAGGGTGATGAGTGTCCAGAAGAAGCCTGCCAAGAAATAGAGCAGCAGGATTTTAGCGAAGCTGGCAGCGGTTTCGGGATTAGCGGCATGAGGCAGGGCGAAAAGCGCTCCATTGGTTATCGCCAGCAGGAGCGGTTGACGGAACAGAAGCCCCATACCCTGCAAGAGGTAGCCCCGATAAATAAGCTCCTCCGTGCCTGCTTGGATGGGGATGAGCAACATAGCCACTAGTAGGAAGGGCAACACGCTCAGGGGGTGGGGATTCGGCTGGTATCTCCCCGGGTAGAGCAACGCCTCGATGAGGGCAGAGGCCGCCGCAATGACAAACCAGCCTCCCACGCCGACTGCAAACCGTCTCCAGTCTATCCGTTCGTAGGGTGTGATGAGCGTGCGAAAGGGACGTCCGTGCAGAAACTGCACCACTATCCATACGCCGACCAGTCCGGGCACAAAACTGAGCAGGATAACGGTAAGCAGAAGCAGCTCGTTGCCCGCACGGTCAGCTCCAATCAGTAGTAGAGGCAGCGCGAAGACTACCTGCCCCATCATCAGGAGAGCGAAGATGATGAAGAAACCTGCCAGATAGCGCCACCACTCATTCCTGCCCTGCCGGGCGACCTCCAGGAAGGGGTTGGGCTGATTCACAGCTGTCCTCCCGTGACGCTGTACGCCTCGCCGGTGATGTAGCTCGCCTCGTCCGAAGCGAGGAACACTAGTAGATTAGTCACGTCATCGTAGGTGCAGCCGCGTCCGAGAGGCACCTGGTCTTCGTATTTTCGTCGCACCTGCTCCACCGTCAACCCCCA
>JANWXG010000111.1 GCA_025057335.1 bacterium
GGGTCCTAAAATGCCTTGTGGGAAGCCTGGGTAGTTCTCCACATCGGTGGTAATGGTAAGCTGACCACCCGGCTGCAGCCCCGCGAACAGCAACGGCTGCAAGTTCGCTCGCGCGGCGTAGATGGCGGCAGTGTAACCCGCTGGTCCCGAACCGATGATAATCAGCTTATGTGCCATGCTCGTACCTCCTCCTAACGAGTAACATCAGTACTGACAGGTGTGTAGTCCCATCTCCTGCCAGTAGTCTACAGTTGGTTGTGGGGGAGGCGCTGTACCTGCTGCGGAGAGCGCCTCCCCCGGTCGCGGCACACGCAACCTGCCTCCAACTCTTCTAGGCGGAGAGAAAAACGATAAAGGGGCGGCGCTGCCTCGCCAAAGTTCCCTACGCAGCGCCGCTAGACTACCAGAGGCGATATGCACTTCTAGAAGCAACCCCGTACCGTTCTGATAGCGGTCTTCACGGCTTCTGGGCGGGAGCGGTCTGCGCGGGAGCGCGTTCCGCCCGCATGCGTTCCTGGTAGCGCTTCTCCCACTCAATCTCCTTCTGCACTAGGTCTTTCCTGCCCATCTGCTGGTAGATGCTCTTGAGCTGGGCGTGCACGGCGGGGTTGTCCCATGCTACCTTGCCAATCTCCTGATACTGCTGGATGGCGAGGTCGTCCTGTTTCTCCTGGCGGTAGAGGTCTGCCAGCATGAAGCGCAGTTGCACGCTCTCGATACGCTGTAGCGCGTTTTGCCAGGCAGCGATGGCTTTTTCTCGTGCCTGCTTGCGTGCAGGCTCTGCTAAGCCAGGCTGCTGCGACTGCTGCTGGTATAGCAAGCCCAGCACGACCATCGCATCAGCGGAGGGCATCTCCTGCGTCGCCTTCTCGAATGCCTCGATGACACGGGTCAGCCCAGCGGTATACTCGGGCTTGCCTGCCAGCTTTTGCAGCTCCTCCAGCGCCTGAAACGCCTTCAGCTCGGGGTCGAGCACCTCGATCTTGGCGCCCTGGCGCAGCTGTTGCAGGTACTGTTGCCATTTGGCGTTGCGCTGTGTCTCCACGTATTGCTTGGCGTATTCGGCTTTCTTCTTTTCGAAGTCGGCAGGCACGTTGGGCTTGACAGAGTCGAGGCGGATGATGTGGAAGCCATACTGGGTCTTTACAAGGTCGCTCACCTGTCCGGGCTGCAACGCCTCTACCGCCTTTGCGAACTCGGGCACAAAAGTCGAGCTCAGCTGTGAGCGGCTCACGGGGGGCAGGCTGCCACCGTTCTCTTTGCTGCCCGGGTCGTCGGAGAACTCCCGCGCTAACTTCGCGAAGTCGCTGCCGGAGCGCACTTTCTGCAGGATTTCCTCAGCGCGTTTGCGCGCCTGCTCCTCCGTGCGGTTGCCCGTGCTGACGAGGATGTGGCGCACGGACAACAGGTCGTAGCTGCGTTTCAGCTCCTCGTCGGAGGGGTTGGGCACTTTCGCCACCTTCTCTATGAGCCGCTGGCGCAGCAGTTCCTGGCGCAGCATCGGCTTACGTGGCTCCCAGCTCTGTATGAGCTCTTTGCGCCACTCGGCGACACTCTTGCCCACTGAGTTGCGGATGATGCGCTCGAACTGCTCGTCAGTGAGCTCTTTGCCCTGCGCGGCGCGCTGTCGCTCCTGCTTGATCTGCTCGTCCACGAGCTTCTCGATCTCACGGTTGAGGTCTCGGTCGGAGATGGAGATGCGCTCCTTGTGCGCTGCCTGTGCGATGAGCGCCTGTTCTACCTGCTCCTGGAACACCTGTGCGCGCACGCCGATGGCGCCCAGCGCATCTCCAGACAGGAGCGCCCTTTCGCGCATGCGCTCCTCGACCAGAAACTCGAACTGCTCGCGCGAGATGGGTTCCCCGTTGACGAGGGCAATGTTTTTGCCGTATCCCCCCTCTTCGGGACCGCCTGTGGGCACGGCGCTAAAGTACGCTACCATGCCCAGTCCCAGTACGACCACGAACGCTATGGAGATAGCCTGTAACCTCCTGGAGAAGTTAGCCCGAATATTACGTAGCGACAGGAAATCGTCATCCTGTACCACTGTGCGTTTGGACGTGTTATCTCCTTTTGCCATTGTCCATTTACTCCTTAATCCACTGCCGAAGTGCTTGCAGGCACAGGCGCGAGGCGCGCTCCGCGTCACCGTCGATGCGGGCGTGCGTTTCCAGTGAAATCCAGCCCGTGTAGCCATCGCGTTGCAGGGCGTCAAACTGCCCTGCGTAGTCAATCGCGCCCTCTCCGACGATGACGAAGCGCACCTGTCCCCCTTCGATAATACCATCTTTTACGTGCATATGCGTCATCCACTCACGTACCGCTTCGTAGCCGTCGGGGTAGGGCGTTTCGCCAGCGCACAGCGCGTTACCCGGGTCCCAGCAGACGCGCAGATGGGGCGAGCCTACCGCCTGCACCACCCGCGCCACTTCCGCCCCCGTGCCCAGATAGCAGGAGTGCTCGTTCTCTAGGACTAGTGTCACCCCTTCCTGTTCCGCCAGCTGCACTGGCTCGGCGAAGGCGTCGACGATGCGCTGCTCGATTTCAGGAGTGAGCTCGCCGCGCTTCCAGAAGGAGAAGACGCGAATAATGGGGGTCTCGAAGAAGTGCGCTAGGTCGATGCACCGATGGAGCATGTCCATCTGCTCGCTCAGGTCGCGCGGGGTCGCCAGGTGCATGGGGCCCTTCGCCTCTCCGCCTTCTTCGAACAGGTCGCACTTGTAGAAGGGCGAGGCGATACTACACACCTGCACGCCGTGCGCTTCCAGCAGCTTCTTGGCGCGTCGTGCGGTGGCGTCATCGATGTCAGCGATGTTGACGTTCCACAGCCCACGCAGCTCCGCGCCGCGCACGCCATACTCCCCCATGACGCGCAGAGCGTGTTCCAAATCCTGCGATATCTCATCGGTAATCACAGCCAGTTTCATCATGCACCTCCATCCACACTGCTCGCTTGGTGAGCAGGGCTTATCGCTCCACCTTCACCTTCCCCTGCCAAGTGGCGCTTAGCCCTGCGGCATTGAACGCCTTCACGGTGATTGCGTGCTCGCCTGGGGGTAGCGCCTCCGAGCGGAAGCGAAACGCCTCCAGCGGACTGTCGAACACTCCATCGACGGCTTCTGCCGCCAACCACTCCCCTTCGCCGAGACGCACCTGCACCGCCGTGACTGGCACCAATTTCTGCAGGACGAAGCCCGACACCTGCACCACACCGTTTGCCTCGACCTGTACCCCGTCGCGCGACGGTATCAGGACAGTCGGCTTACTGTTGCACACGATGACCGGTTCGGAGACGGCTTCTGCCGTGAGCGGGTCGGTCGCATTGGAAGGGCGGTCTGACGCTACCACGCGCAGACGGTAGACGCCATCGGGCAGCGAGCGCGTATCCCACTTGCGCGAGGTCGCCGCAGTCGGCGCGGGGGGAGGGGGGGCTTCAGGCGATTGAGGAGCGCGCGGCGGCGATGGCGCCTGCTGGAGCATGGCGGCGCGCACTTGGGGCAGCTCGCGCTCGGCTGCCGCCAGAATCTCCGCTTTCACTCCCTCAGGGATGGTAGGGTCGTTGTCTATCTGCTGACGCAGGTCTGCCATCATCTGCTCTACTGTGGGCACGTCGTCTTCGTCAGACCGGCGCGCTGGGGTAGGCTGTCTCTCTGCTGGACGCGCTGAAGGCTGGGGTGCGCTGGGCTTGCCCCCCTCGCGTATCTCCTGCCACTCGCGTTCGCCTTCCCTGCGGTAATACACGCGGTAGGAGAGCGTGTCCTTGTCGGGGTCGTCCGCCTGCCATTCCACGTTCTGCTCGCCCGAGAGCACTGCTCCGCCGCGAGGCGCCCGGAAGCTGACGCGAGGCGGCTGGTTCTGGGGGCGATAGTAGAGCGACACGGACTGCAGGCGCGGGCTGACCTGCGGGTCCTGCGTGCGCAGCAGGACACGATACTGGATGTAGCGCGCGGGGGGGCTGGTGATGCGCGTGCCCGGACTGGTGATGGGGCTGCTCCATTCGCTCCAGCTGGAGTCGGGTTCGGGCGTGTTGCCGCTGCGCGTGCTCATCTCCACTGTAGTACCAGACGGCGTCTCTGCAATCCAGTAGAGCGCGCCCCACTGCGCGGGAGCCTTGGCATCATGCACAGGCGAAATGTACACCCCCTCTCCTCCATCGAGGCGGGCGGCGTACACCTCTCCACCGTTCGCCGTGCCCAGCCACAGCGCTCCGCGCCACCAGACGCCCGCCGCGAAGTCCACGTCCAGCCGATTCTCCACCAGGTTCACGCGGTTGTCGGGGAAAATCTGATACACGATACCGCTGCCGATGGCATACACGCTTCCATCAGGGGCGGGCACGAAGCCGAGAAGAGGAGCCTCTGCGCGTTCCAGCACTGTGCGCACGCGACCGTCTGGGGACAGGCGCAACACCTGCGGACGCGGCTGCAGCGCTATCAGCAGCGAGCCATCCTTCCACACCGTTAGCGCAGCGACCGCTCCCTCGCCGAAGTCGCGTATCGCCTGCGCGCGGTCGTCGGGCGAGATACGCCACAAGGTCGCGTTCTCGCCCGTGCCCACGTAGACCGTGCCATCGTCGGCGACCGCTAGCGCTGTCACGTGGTTCTGTCCCGTCTGTAGCAACGGGCGTGCCTGCCCATCGCGCCACTCATACACAACGCCCGCACTGCCCCCCGCACCGATGAGCACTGACTCAGGGGAGCGACGCACTGCACAGACGGGATAGCCCTGCTCCAGCTGGGCAACCTGCTGGAACGTGCCGTCGGCGCGCACGCGGTAGAGGCGTCCGCGTGGCGAAGTGCCCACCAGCCAGCCGTCGCCTTCCGCCATCAGCCAGTGCACCTCCAGTTCGGGCAAGCGACAGAGGGGAGCCACTTTGCCGTCGGGCGTCAGGCGCAGGATGTCGCCTTCGTGTCCTGTGCCCAGCAGCAGCGCATCGTCTCCTGCGGGTGCCAGTGCCCACACGAACGGCTTACCGGTGTCTACTACGCGCGAGAGGGTAGGCGAAAGGCGTACGTCGCCCTCCGACGTGGCGGTGGTGCGAGCAAATTGTCCCTTCGCGAAGTCTGCCTGTTCGGTCTGCGTCCACACCTGCGCGGCGCGGGCGACAGGTTTCTCGTCGCGTTCGCCTTCGGTGCGTGGGGAAGCCGTTTTCGCCTCGGCAGGGGGAGCTTTTTCCTCCTGGGGGGGCTGTGGTGCGCGAGGCTGTCCTCGCGCCGGGCTGAGTGTCAACAGCTGCGGCTCCTCCTCCAACCAGAGGCTCTCCAGCATCGTGGGCACGCCTGGTGGGGCGCTGGGTGGGGGCATGTCGGGCGGTAGCGGCTCGGCGGGGGGCAGACGCGGCTCGGTAGGGCGCGTCTCGGACGAGTCGCGCCGCTGTACCTGCAGCACCAGCATCTGCGTACCGCTCAGTACCCACTCTGTGGGGATGACTAGCTTGACCTCATCGCGCTCGAGGCGGAGGGCGCTGCTCTTGCCCGAACGCATCAGCGCGCCCATTGTGGGCGGCATCTGGCTGAACCGCTCTCCTCCGATGTTGACCGTCGTGGTGGGCAGCAGCAGACGCACGACCAGCTCGTTGTTGCGCTCGCGCTCGAGGAAGCGGTTGACCATCTGCTGCACGCTGGTGGGCGGAGCCTGCTCAGGTGGTGGCGCAGTGCGAATCACCAGTCCGGGCATCAGCGTGAAAGAGGGTTGCATTCCCCCACGCACCTGCAGGGTGTAACGCCCACTGCGCAGGCTCTGCGGCAGGGTAAAGCTGATGTCGCGCGTCACGGGCTGACCCCGATAGGGCTTGAGCACGACGCCCAGCTGCACCGTTTCGCCCGGCTCGTAGCGCCCCTTGCGCACGAACACGCGCTCCACTGTGGCGGTCTGGCGCTTGCTCTCCAGATGCACCTTCATCTGCACGCTTTTCACCGCCAGGGGGTAGAAGGGGTTGGCGGTGAGGATGTTCATCAGGCTGTCCAGTTCGGAGGTCGCGCTACTGGCGATATCCACGTCGTCAAACACCACGTTCTCGCGCCGAATGGTGCCTACTTCCTCCGCCTCGACGGTCATCTGCACTCGCGCCAGCGAGTCGCCAGGCGTGCCCCGAATCTGCGCAAGCGTCTCGTACGCCACCAGCGATACGAGCTGTCCTGTGAGCAAGGGATGCCGTACCACCTGCGCCTGGAAGCGGCGCTTGCGCCCCGTAGAAACGTCCTCCACGTCCACCGTGACGGGCACCATTGCGGGGCGTTTGCCCAGCTCCCCTGCTACGGAGAAGAGCCTGTCCTGCGTCGCCATCCCCACGACGCTGACGGGGGCGGCGATTTTGACCGAGCGCGAGTAGCTGGGCACAACGTCGAACACGTAGGCAGTGGTCAGAGGGGCTTCCAGCGCACCGATTGCCATCAGCGGGTGTCCGAAGATGAGCACGCGGTTGCCGTCGCGGTAAGTTACCGTGCCGATAGCGCTCATGTCCACGTCCCCCGTCACGAGCGCCACGCCGACGGCGGAGCCAGGCTGCAGCGGAGGTACCTTTCCTGCCAGGCGCTCGGCGCGTCCGGGACCGGGCATCGCGAACATGTGATACGGCTGTAACAGGGTGTTCAGTCGCTGTATCCCTCGCGCGGAGAGACCGCTCACCATCACGGGCACGGGCGGGCGAGTGAAGACCAGTGTGCCCTCCTCCGTTACAGGGGGGGCGTTCTCGTAGGCAATCAGCAGGCGTTTGCCCCCGAAGAAGACCGTTTGCGGTTCCGCTGAGGCGCGCGCCATGCCTGCTGGCTCCTTCGGCAGGCGCGGGTCCAGCGCCTCCAGCATGTCCTCAATCGGCGTCACCAGACACTGCGGCTCCTTGGGGAAGCCCCAGAAGGTCATGGAGACCGCTCCCGCCAGCCGCCCGTTGATGTAGATAGGACTGCCGCTCATGCCCGCAGCGATATTCACCCCGCGTGAGTTGAGCGGACCACCCGTCATCTTGATGAAGATGAGGTCGCGCCCCATGTTCGCCTTGGGCAGCACGCCCAGCACCTCTACCTCAAACCGCTCTATCTTTGTGCCCTGGAAGACGGTCAGCCCGTAGCCCTTCATGCCAGGCTGGATTTCGCGCACGCGGATGATGGGCACCTGGGCTTGAGCCATCACACCAGGGACGGGTAAGACCAGTAACAAAAGCATTGCCAGCAACGAGACGCACTGATGCATAGAACGGAACTCCTCCTTCAGACGGCTGATGCTGTAGATGCACGGGCGGCGGGCGATGCGAACAGACGACCACTTGAGCACACGCCGATACTGCCGCAGACAAGAGCTCGCTACCTGGAACGCCATCAGACGACAACCTGCCTCTCTCTGCCTGCACAAGGGAACGTTCGTGCTGCCTGCCCCTCAGGACGGCGCAGGCTGGCGTGCAGCGCCGCCAGAAAGGGCGCATCCCGTTCGGGAGGTTTGGGTCTTGCGACGGGAGGCAATGCTGTCCTAACGCGCAGCGCCCTCTTTCTTAATCGGATTATACTGGAACAGCTGGAGTTTTGTAAATACGTCAGGAGGGGGTTGTAGCCATCCTCCAAACCACGCTACCAGGCGAAGGAGCGTGCAAGTGGATGAAGCCCCCCCATTGAAATGGGGGGCTAAGATAAGCAGACAAACCTGCCTGCGCAGGTTCCCATCCGCGCAGGCGGGTTTTTCCATCGCCATAGCCCCCAACCGCAGTTGGGGGAAACTGTACCTGTGTTTCGCCCCCCCATAGAAATGGGGGGCTGTGGAAGAAAAACAAACCTGCCTGCGCAGGTTGCAATCCGCGCAGGCGGATTTTTCACCGCCATAGCCCCCGACTTCAGTCGGGGGCGCAGTAGACGAAACCCCCCATTGAAATAGTGAGCTACGATCAGTGGGCAAACCTGCTCGCGCAGGTTCCAACTCCCTCGCCCGCATCGCCCCCAACTCCAGTCGGGAGCAGATGCCGACCAGGCAGGCACTCTCCGCGCCCGCCTTTTTGTCACAGGGGAGTCGTCTACCTCCGATTCGACATCTCCACGAAGGAGGTAGACGACTCTTTTGCCCCTCCCC
>JANWXG010000112.1 GCA_025057335.1 bacterium
TGGCGCCGGGCATTAAGGTGAGTAAAATCGTAAGCCTAGCGGACAACCTGGCGATGGCGCTGGCAGCCATTGATGTGCGCGTAGAGGCGCCCATCCCCGGCAAGTCGGCGATTGGCGTCGAGGTGCCCAACGACAACCCGCGTATTGTCACGCTGCGTGAGGTCATCGACACCGACGAGTTTCGCAACGCGCCCTCCTTGCTCACTTTCGCCTTGGGCAAGGATGTAGGTAACGCGAACCGCTACGCGGATCTCACAAAAATGCCGCACCTGCTCATCGGCGGAGCCACCAATTCGGGCAAGAGTATGTGCTTGAACACGCTCATCGCCAGCATCCTGTATCGCGCTACGCCGAGCGAAGTGAAGTTTATCCTGATTGACCCCAAGCGTGTGGAGCTGTCGTTGTTCGACGGCATTCCACATCTGATGTGCCCGGTAGTGAAAGATGTGAAACAGGCAGCGGGCATCCTGCGCGCCGCCATCAAGGAGATGGAGCGGCGTTACGACCTCTTCTCGCGTGCGGGCGTGCGCAACATCGACGGCTACAACTCGCGCGTTGCGGAAGAGGAGAAGCTGCCCTATGTGGTCATCGTTGTCGACGAGCTGGCAGACCTGATGATGCAAGCAGCGGCAGAAGTGGAGACCTCCATCTGTCGCCTAGCGCAGCTGGCGCGCGCCACAGGCATCCACCTAGTCATCGCGACACAACGCCCCTCGGTAGACGTGATTACAGGAACCATCAAGGCGAACATCTCCTCGCGCATCGCCTTTGCCGTCTCCTCGCAGGTGGACAGCCGTACCATTCTAGATATGGCGGGGGCGGAGCGGCTCATCGGACGTGGCGATATGCTGTTCCTGCCGATAGACGCTTCCAAGCCCACCCGTATTCAGGGCTGTTATATCAGCGAGCAAGAGGTGGAAGCACTGGTGGAGTTCCTGAAACGGCAGGGCGTGCCCGAGTATACGCTGACGCCTATTGACAGCGGCTTCAGCACGCGCGACGACCTTGAGGGCGAGGAAGACGACGAGCTGTTCGAGCCAGCAGTACGGTTGGTAGTCATGAACGGTCACGCCTCCACCAGCCTACTACAGCGACGCTTCAAAATCGGCTACTCGCGTGCTGCACGCCTGATCGACCTAATGGAACAGCGTGGCATTGTAGGACCTCTGGACGGCGCCAAACCTCGCGAGATACTCATCACTCGCGACGAGATGGAAGCCATGTTCCGACAGGACTAAATCCCTAGAATTTGCACGACCACGCGCCGCTGGCGGGGGCGCGTGTCGAAGTCAATCAGCACCACCTGTTGCCATGTGCCCAAAGTGGCTTGCCCCTGCACCACAGGGATAGTCAACGATGGTCCCAGCAAGGAGGCGCGCACGTGTGCGTGTCCGTTGTCGTCGCCCCAGCGCGCTTCGTGAGCGTACGGAGCGTGAGCGGGAGCAATCCCCTCGAAAGCCCGCTGCAGGTCGCTGACTAGTCCCGGCTCATATTCCATCGTGGTCAGCGCGGCAGTAGAGCCGATAACAAACAGTACCGCTATCCCTTCACGGATGCCACTGTCGCTTATCGCTCGCTGCAGGTCGGCGGTGAGGTCGATAGTATGCCCGTCTCCTCTCGTCTCCTTACTCAGCGTGGTGTGAAAGGCTCTATATGTGCTCACAGGCATTCCTCCCAACGGCGTAATGGCTCGCCACAACAAGGTGGCGCTGTGTTCTATTGCATAGAGCATACAATAGTCTATTTCGTATCTGCTCTACCATCGCCCTCCAGTAGGAACCATCCCTGCCTGTCGCGAATATAGCCGAGTATGAATCACTACATCAAAATACCTACTGTGAAAAGCGTCGCCCAGTTTATCGAGACGCTCCAGCAGCTGAACTTGGCTCTTCCCTGCGACCGGGAGGTTCTCACAGGAGACCGTTCTCCGCTGGCGCAGCCCCTGACAGTGGAGGGCTTGACCGCTAGCAACCGGTTCGCTGTGCAACCGATGGAGGGATGGGACGGCTTACCTGACGGTAACCCTTCCGAGATGACCTTTCGGCGGTGGAGACGCTTTGGCAGCAGCGGTGCGGGGCTGATATGGGGAGGTGAAGCGGTCGCCGTCCAACATGACGGCAAGGCAAACCCTAATCAGCTGGTGCTGGATGAGCACACCTATAACCAGATTGCCCGTCTGCGCGAGGCGCTGGTGGAAGAGCACCGTCGCATCACAGGCTCCCCCGATGGACTGGTGGTCGGTTTACAGCTGACCCATTCTGGACGCTACAGCCGCCCACAGGACAAGCCTGCACCGCGCATCCTTTACCGGCATCCGATTCTAGACAGGCGGCTCAACTTGCCCGATGATTATGCTCTGTTGACCGATGGCGAGATAGGGCAGATTATCGAGAACTTCATCCGTGCTGCCAAGCTGGCATGGCGAGCGGGCTTCCACTTCGTGGACATCAAGCACTGTCATGGCTACCTGGGACACGAGTTCCTTAGCGCGTACACTCGAGAGGGCGCTTACGGCGGCAGCTTTGAGAACCGCACGCGCTTCCTGCGCGAGGTAGTGCAAGGCATTCGCGCCGAGGCGCCCGGTTTGCGCATCGGAGTGAGATTATCCGCCTTCGACATGGTGCCTTTCCGTCCGGACCCGGCGACCTCGCGCCCTGGCAAACCTGGCATCGGCGCACCTGAGCGATACGAGCACCTACTGCCCTACCGCTGGGGCTTCGGCGTTAACCCACACGACCCGACTCAACCCGACCTCACGGAGACAGTTGCTTTTCTGCAACTGCTCCGCACTCTGCAAATCCGTCTGGTCAACCTCTCCGCCGGCAGCCCCTACTACAATCCGCACATCCAGCGACCTGCTCTCTATCCTCCCTCCGACGGCTACCAGCCGCCTGAGGATCCTCTCGTCGGGGTAGCGCGCCAGATGGAGGTGGTGCGCACACTCAAGGCGCTGTTCCCAGACCTGGTGTTCGTGGGCACGGCGTACACCTATCTTCAGGAGTACCTTCCTCCTGTGGCACAGGCGGCAGTGCGCGAAGGCTGGACCGACTTCGTGGGGCTGGGACGCATGATGCTCGCTTATCCCCAGCTGCCTTACGACGTACTCACCGGCGCGCCCCTGCAGTCGAAGCGTCTCTGCCGTACCTTCAGCGACTGCACGACCGCTCCTCGCAACGGTCTCCCCTCGGGCTGCTACCCTCTGGACGAATTCTATAAGCGCTCCCCGATGGCGGAACAGCTCAAACGCCTGAAGCAAAGGCACCAGCGACAGAGCGAGACCACTTACTAAGGTACTTTCTCATTGTGCTCATCCCCTGCGGGCGTTTGTCCTCGCGAGCGAAGGCATCTGCTCTCTACGCTGCTTGCTCCCACTCCTGCAGAAGCGGACGCACGCAATTGCGCCCGGCGCGCTTGGCTTCATACAGTGCCGCGTCTGCTACCTCCACCACCTCGGAAGGAGTATGCATGTAGGGCATGTATTCTGCCACGCCGAAGCTAGCGGTCACCTGCTGGTAGGGTGTAGGCGTAGAGGCAATAGCCTGTCGTAGAGACTCGGCAACACCAATCGCTTCGTCCAGACTGTATCCCGGCAACAGCACGCTGAGCTCTTCTCCACCATATCTGGCCACGATACTGTGAGGAGGAGAGTACCGTTGCAACACTTGCGCCACTGTGCGCAACACCTCATCCCCCGCTTGGTGCCCAAAGGTGTCGTTGAAGTGTTTAAAGCGGTCGATGTCCAGCAGGATGAACGCGAAGGTCTCCCCATTCTGCTTCGCTCGAGCAAAGTGCTCAGCCAGCTTATCCTGCAGGGCGCGGTGGTTGAGCAAGCCCGTCAGCGCGTCAGTGAACGCCAGACTCTCCAGTCGCTCGTTGAGCGCACGTAGCTCCTGCTCGTACTGCACGCGCTGCGTGATGTCTACGCTAGCGCCGATGATAGCGACTATCTGTCCCGACGCATCGTGGAGGGGGAACAGGCTGCGCAGCACGTGGCGGGTGGCACCGTTGCGACAGCGGTCTATACTCTCTATCACACAACCCTCCCCCTGCATCACACGCTCTATCAGCTGGCGTATCTGCTCCAGTTCTCTTGGGGGGATGATGGTATTGAAAATAGAATCCATAAGCACCTCGTGCTCTTTCCAGCCGTAAAGCATCGCGGCAGCGCGGTTCCACTCGTAGATGTTGCCCTCAACATCAAAAGTATAGCAAGCGACGGGCACGTTGTCGAAAAGTTCGCGGAAGCGCAGGTTGGCTTGCTGTATCATCTCCTGCGACATCTCCAGCGCCTGCGTTTTGAGCTCCAGCTCCTCCTTCTGCCGGGCGAGTTCGGTGTTGGCTTCGCGCAGACGATGTTCCATCTCCAGAATGCGCCGTGCCACGCTCAAGCGCGAAGCGAGATCCGCACGGTCCAGTGGCTTGGAAAGGAAGTCATCTGCTCCCACTTCCATCGCATGTAGTCGGTCTTCCCGACTGTCGCGGGCAGTCAGCAGGATGAAATAGGTGTAACCTTCGTTCTGCTGGGCGCGTATCCGGCGACACAACTCCAGCCCGTCCACGTCAGGCATCATCCAGTCGGAGATGACCAGAGGGAAGGGCTGCTGCTGGTAAAGGTGCCACGCCTCCTCGCCATCCCTCGCTGCCACTACCGAGAAGTTCAGGTCCTCCAGAGCCCTGCGCAGGATCAGCCGAGATACGTTATCGTCTTCCGCGATGAGCACTCTCATGCTGCCTGCTCCTCATCTTGAGAGGTATCAGACATGACATACGTGCCTAACAGCTGATACAGATTTTTCACTCGCCTCATGGCGTCCCCTTGTTCTTTTCGAGATACGACGTGCGCTGTCTGCTCACACATCTGCTCGAGGTCGGGCAGATTGGCAGCAATGGTCAACCGCTTGAAGGAGCGCAGCAGTTCCAGCGCATGGTTCCAGTCCTCGACAGCGATGGAGTGGAATGTTTCCTGCAGCAGCCACTGTGCCTGCTGCACAAAATGCTCGAGCGAGGAGGCGTCGCCCAGAGGCATCTGCACTCGACGCCGCAGCGGGTTCCACTGTTCTACCATCTTCGCTAATAGGTCTAGCTTGATCGGCTTGCTAAGGTAGTCGTCCATGCCCGCTGCCAGGCATCGCTCGCGGTCGCCCTCCATTGCATGCGCGGTCATGGCAATAATAGGCAGGTGCTTGCCACCTTGTGTCTGTTCACGCTGGCGGATGAGGCGTGTGGCTTCGAAGCCGTCCATCTCGGGCATCTGCACATCCATGAAGACAATGTCGTAGGCGCGCTGGGCGCTCATCTCTACCGCCTCACGTCCGTTGGTAGCAACCTCGACGGAGCAACCCAGCCGCTCCAGCATGCGTATCGCTAACTTACGATTTATTTCGTTGTCCTCCACCAGCAGCACTCGCACACCAGAGGCGCGCTGCTCCACAGAGGGAGCTGTATCGGCAGTGCTCGTTCCTGAACAGAGACCAACCGCCTCACACAGCGCGTTATACAGCTGGGAGCGACGCACGGGTTTAGTGAGCCACACGTCGACGCCTGCCTGCTGTACATCCTGCCGCGAGAGCGAGCCAATGGAGGAGAGCAAAATCAGCTTGCTCCCCGCTGCTGCAGGCTCCTGCCGCATCCGTCGTGCTACCTCCAGCCCATCCATCTCAGGCATCTGATAGTCCAGAATCACCACATCCCACTGACACCTCGACTCCAGCAACCAGTCTAGCATTTGTATCCCACTCTCTGCCTCCTGCACGAGACATCCCCATGACTGCAGGTGCTCGCGCAGGATGCGTCGGTTGGTGGCGTTGTCGTCCACGACCAGCACTCGTAGACCAGCGATGTCGCGGGCAGGCATCGGTGTGGCGGTCTCCTTGTCTTGTTGCGCTTTCGGCAAAGGCAGCTCTACCCAGAAGGTGCTTCCTTTGCCTAGCTCGCTCTGCACTCCAATCTTGCCGCCCATCAGTTCCGCCAACTGCCGACTGATGGTGAGCCCCAAGCCAGTGCCGCCGTACTTGCGGGTGACAGAGCCGTCTGCCTGGGTGAAGCTTTCAAAAATGGTCTCCTGCTGTTCGGGAGCGATGCCGATGCCTGTATCCTGAACCCACAGTCGGATGGTGGCTAACGTCGCGGTTTCGTGTATAACCTCCGCGCCTATCACCACTTCCCCTTGCTCGGTGAACTTCACAGCGTTGGAGGTCAGGTTGTTCAGTATTTGTCGGATGCGTACAGGGTCGCCCTTTAGCACAGGCGGGAGATTGGGAGGCACGACAGTAAGCAGTTCCACACCTTTCTCGTGCGCACGGCTGGCGAAAGCCGTCCCCACCTCCTCCACTATCTCGCGCAGGTCGAACTCCACCTGTTCGATGGTCATCTTGCCCGCTTCGATCTTGGAGAAGTCCAGAATGTCGTTGATGATAGAGAGCAGGGTTTCTGCACTCCCCTTGATAATCTCCGCATACTCCCGCTGTTCGGGCTGCAGGTCGGTGCGCAGCAGCAATTCGGTCATGCCGATGATGCCGTTCATGGGAGTGCGGATTTCGTGGCTCATGTTGGCGAGGAACTGAGATTTGAGGCGCGATGCCTCTAGGGCTGCCTCGCGCGCCCGAATCAGCTCCTGCTCGGTCTTTTTGCGTTCGGCAATCTCCTGCTGGAGCTGCTCAGTGCGCGCCTGCACTCTCAGCTCCAGATCGGCATTCAGTGCCTGCAACGCCGCCTCGCGCGCCTTAATCTCCCCAATCATCGTGTTGAAACCTTGCGCGAGCGCGCCGATTTCGTCACGAGAGCGAGACGGAATATGCACCGAGTAGTCCTTGCTTTGGGAAACATAGTGCATCACGCGCACCAGCTGCAGCAACGGGTCAGTAATCCATCGCTGGAACCGACGCGATAGCAGAAACGCAAGCCCTGAAGACACGACAATCAAGATACCTAAGGAGTGCAAATACTGATATAGGCGCGTCCACCAGCCGCGCAAGTCATGACGCAAGAGGAGACCACCGAATATCTCGTCCCCCTGGCGTAGCGGGAGAAACGCCTCGATATAGTTACCTTCGATGCGCACACTTTCTCGTGAAAGGTCGCGGTTGAGGGAGGAAGGCGCTGCATGAGTTCCGCGCTGATAGGAGGCGAAGAGCTGACGGTTCGACTTGTACACTGCAGCAAGCTGTACCTCTTCGTCGCTTTGCAGGGTAGCAAGCGTCTCGCGACAGGCTTTCTGGTCATCAAAGATAAGGGCAGGAAGCAGGTTAGGCGCCAGCATCCTCGCGGCAGTCAGCGTCTGCTGCTCCATCGTGCGACGGTGCGCTGAGAGGTCATACACGATCAGCACTGCTGAGGCAATAAGCAGCGCCAGCACAAGGTTGACAGTGGTTGCAACCGCTAGCTTCCAGGTGATAGAAAGACGCTTCCAGACAGACATCCCCCAGCTCCTCCGCTATTGCCTGATAACCCGTGCTAAACGCAGCAATTTGGAGCTAATGTGCAGATTGACCCGCTTCGCCGCGTCAGGGTTGACCTCAAAACGCACCTTGTTCTGTTCGATAAAGAAGTTAACCATACCGCCCTTATGTGCAAACCCTTCCGCCTCTCCCACGACTAGCACAGGCGCCTCGCCTACCAGCTCTAGGATGCGTGCAGGGTTCCTGCTCTCAGCGGCAGGAACGAAGAGCACATGGCACTGCCGTACTTCCTGTGCTGTCTGCACCTGCCTCACTGTGATAGCTCTGCCCTGCACGCTTTTCCCACGCACCGCCTCGCGAAGGGCATCCAGAATCGCGCTCCTACCCAGCACGCCAATCACCACAGGGGCAGTGGGGCTGTCGAACGCTTTGGGGGGCCACTCGATGTAGCTGGTAAAATGGTAAAGAAATGCTGCCTTCACCTCGATCTCGTTGTAACCCTGGGCGAAAGCTGCGCGTAGCAGGAGGACGGAGAGCAGGAACATTATCCCTACCTGCTTCGCGGGGTTGCCCCGCGCAGTAGCCGTCCGCATGCACCGCGATACGGTCTCCTCCTGTCCGCTGAGGAGGATTATCTGGACG
>JANWXG010000113.1 GCA_025057335.1 bacterium
CGTTTCCACCATCAGTTGCACGAACTGCAGGCGTGGGGCGTTCTCGATGCACAAACGGTCTACCTCCAGGCTGCGTACAGGGTCCCAGTCAATAGAGCGCACATCGTGCAGGTGCACCAGCAGCGTCCGCGCCAGCAGGGTCTGGTAGCGACGCGTCTGCAGATACTGCTCTACCTTGTAGGTGACGCCCGGCTCATTCGGGAAGCCCACGATAGTCTGGAAGGGGATTCGCGCCACGCGCGTCCTCCCCTCGGCGGTGGGTAGCAGCACAGTGTCATTACCTGCCGCGCCGAAGGGGATTTGTTCTCTCTCCGCCATCTGTGCCAGCGAACGCTGGTAGTCCATCCTGCCCAGCACTACGCTGTAAAAAGTCCAGACTCCCATAGAGGTTGTTACTGCGAGGGGCACTAGCGCTGCTGCCATAGCACGCACTCGCTGGTGATAGCTCTGAGCGGGGGCAACCACTGCCGTCCACAGACATCCCCAGCAAAAGCTGCCCACTGCGGCGATAGCTAGCGAGAGGAGCGTGAAAGTCACCCAGCCGCGCGGGTTGAGGTCTGCTAGTGCCCCCGCTCCGGGCGGCGGAAACAGGGCAGGCGGGTCAAACAGGAAACGGTACAACGCCGCCCCGAAATCGAAACCAGTGAACCGCAACACCATCGCCCCGAACAGTCCCGCGCCGATGCCCCCTCCTATCAGACGCGCTACCGCCCAGCCTCGCGTCTGCTTCGCCCACAGCGCTCGTCCCGCTATCCCATCTCCTGACCACAGCAGAGCGGAGAACGCACACACTGCGGCGCTGATAACGGCGAGGTATTGCGACACCTGTTCGGGTTGAGCCACATACCACTGACGCAACAGGTACATGACGCCCAGCCAGAACGCCAATATCCCCGGTAGGCGTCGCACTGCGCTCCCCTCAGCGAAACGCAAGGCACCAGACGAGAGCGCCACCCTGATCGCCACTAGTACTAACGCCAGATACACCACAGTCAGCAGTACCGTCCGCGCTTGTAGCCCCCACGAGCCGACTGTCGAAATCCAGCGCACTAGCGACTGCGACCATGCCAGTGTATCGGGGATGGGCAGTCCCGAGGCGTCCAACGAGCGCAACACCGCAGGGAGGATACGCAGGGTTTCGATATGCACCCGCAGGAAGGTGGGAACCATTCCCAATAGGGCAAACACCAATCCGACCAACCATACTCGCCGTACCGATAGGGCGCTCTCCATAACCTCTTCCCCGACATGTTTGCTCATTTCATGACTGGATTCAGTATAGCGCGTGGCGTCTGCTGCTGTCTACTGTACGAGGTGCTGAGGGCGTGTGGGGGGGGAGAGGCAGAAGGGGGATGGTTTATCGCCATCCCCCGACCGTACTGGATTACCGCTGACTCTACATGTCGCCAGTCATGCCGAAGTTCCGCACGAGGATGCCGAAATCGATGAGGGACACATCCTCGTCACCGTCCAGGTCGGCTTCGGGGTTCCAGCTGGCATCGCCGGGCACTGAGCCAAAGGCAGCTAAGAGCGCACCGAAGTCCAGCAGCGATACCTCGTTGTCCCCGTCGATGTCGCCGTTGGGCAGGGTGACGTTCAGCCCGGAGAAGCCTTCCTTGGGCACAGTGACATCGCGCACTATCACCTGCAGCCAGTGGCTGGCTTTGAAGGCGAAGTCATATCTGCCTGGCACCACGTTGGGTAGGGTATAGTTGCCCTCGCTGTCCAGTGTGAGCGCAGCAGTACGCACCAGCTGTCCTCGCTGGTACACTTTCACTGTCACGGGTACTCTCGACACCTTCGAGGGGTCGTAATCCTCCAGGGTCACCCTTCCTGTGACAGCGCGGGGGGTGAACAGAATCATGCCGGGCTGAGTGAGCCCGCCCGTCCCGGCGGCAACAAAGGTGCCGAGAAAGGCGCCCGTCGTGCCGTGATAGCGCAGTATGGAGTTGTTCCCATAGCTGGCGAGGTAGAAGCGCCCGTCGGGACCCCACTCGTAGCCGTATGCTCCATTCAGACCGCCACTCGCTGCCGGGATGAACGCTCCCAGAGACGCGCCCGTCGTGCCATGATATTTCATCACACGATGGAACAGCCCGCCAGAGACGTAGAGATGACCGTCAGGTCCGAAGCGCGCGCCAATCGCTGGATACAGGTTCACCGGGTCGTACACAAACACGCCGAGGAACGCGCCCGTGCGCCCATCGAAGCGCATCACCTGCGCGCGCTCCCACGTTGTCACATACAGGTTGCCGTCGGGACCGAAGGTGATGCTCGCTGGCTGGTCTAATCCACCACTTCCACTGGGCACAAAGGCATCGATGAACGCGCCGGTGCGTCCGTCGTAGCGCAAGATGGCGTCCGTACCGTAGCTGCTCACGTACAGGTTGCCATCGGGACCAAACTCGAGGTCTCCTGGTGAGTTCAAGCCACCGCTCCGAGGGGGCACAAAAGCGTCGATAAACGCGCCTGTCACACCGTCGAAGCGCAGTATCGCGTGCTGGTCGTTGCTGCACACATACAGGTTGCCATCGGGACCATACTCCATGCCCTGCGGCTCGTCCAGACCACCGGTGCGGGCGGGCACAAAGTCGCCGAGATAGGCTCCCGTCACTTCGTGGAAGCGCAGGATACGGTCTCCGTTCACGCTGGCGACCAGTAGGTCTGCCCATGCCGCAGAGGCAACCGTCGCCAGTGCGCCACACACCAAAATGAAGCGAGTCACCATTGACATCTTGTTCCTCCTCCTTTCTTGTAGTGAATTACGGGAACCGCATGTAGGATAGAACATCCTTTGTTAAAAGTCAACGATGTTTGAGGGTATTCGCAAAATCCCTCTTGAGCAACCTCACTGTGCACGAAGTGACGAAGAGACTAGAGGGCAAGGCTCCCGCCGAGCCGTCCCCCCTTGTCACGCTGAGCCGCAAGCGAAGCCTCTCCCCTCTGTTGTCATGCTGAGCATGAGCGAAGCATCTCGTTCCAGAGTGAGGACGAGGTTCTTCGCTGCACTCGGAATGACAGAGGCGCACTGGCGTGCGCTACTACCAACGCGGAGCGCTCTGACACGAAAGTGCGCATGACGACCTCCCCAGTTCGTAGTGAAGCACGCGAGTGCTTCCCCTGGACAAACAACAGGGACTTCAGAATGAGAAAGGGTGCTCAGGGTGACAGGGGAGGTGGGGGCAGGGCTCCTGCTGAGCCGTCCTGTTATGCGGTCAATCGGCTCACCGAGAGGTTCGCCCTCCAAGCAGTTCGCCCGACGTTTCCTGGTGCATACCCCCCGATAGAAATCGGAGGCTATGGGGAGATGAAATCCGCCTGCGCGGGCAGGTTTCTCCCCCATTATAGCCCCCCATTTCAATGGGGGGGCACGGTGTATCGGCAGTTTGTGTTTCCGATTCAAATCGGGGGCGATGGGGAGGGCAACCTGCGGGAGCCACTTTGTGCATCAGTTTGTTCAAGCGATGTGGCAAAGCGGAGGTGACCTCTGCAAAAACAGGGTAGTAAGCAATACAGAACCACAAAATAATGTAAAAATGCTACAATATTGCTCGCTTTTGCGGTATACTAGTTGTAGACTAAGATACATTCTGGAAGGTGTGGGCGTATGGAACACAACCTAGCAAAGGATTTCATTCAGCGCATCGACATCCTTTCTGCCCTGGATGGACGAGTGGCTCGCAAGGTAGAGCAAGAGGCAATGGAGCGCTTTGTGCGCCGTCGCGACCCCGTATTCGAGCCCGGAGACCCCGAGAACGAAGTGTACATCGTCAAAGAGGGGCGAATACGGTTGTACCGACAGTCTCCAGCAGGCAAAGAAATCTCCCTAGCGCTGTTTGACCCTGGTGAGCTGTTTGGCGAGATGGCGCTGTTTTTCCCGTCGCAACGGGTGAACACCGCCGAAGCGCATGAAGATACGGAGCTGTTTGTAATCCCTGTAGAAACCTTCCAGCGCTGGATGAAAGAAGATGATGAGCTACAGCAGCTAGTGCTGTATATCATGGCAGACCGACGACGCGCGATGGAGCAGAAAGCAGCGGAGCTGGTGGCGCTGGAAGTGCCTCAGCGGATGGCGAAGACTATCCTCTGGCTGTTTGACCGCTACCGTACCGACATCATCGCGGGCAAAGTCGCATTAAACATCCGCCTCACCCACCACGAAATCGCCAGCCTGTCGGGCACCACTCGCGAGACAGCGACGCTCATCCTGAACCGTTTCCGCCGAGACGGCTACATCGATTTCTTCGGGCGGCGGATGATTCTGCTCAACGAGGCGGAGCTAGTTCGTATTGCCACCACCTATGAGTAACGCCTCCGAATCTCGCGAGGGACGAAGGGGCGTTGCGCAGCAAGAGGCGGAAGAGACTACTCCTGCGCCTGATTCATCTCTTCCGCGCTACAAATCTCCCAGCCGTCAAGGCTCCAGCGTAGGGTAAAGCTCCGTTGAATCTCAGAGACGTGGAGGCAGCTCTGGGCAAGACGACATACCTGACGGTCGGGAGTGCCCAGCGCGACGTGCAGGTAGACGTCGTTAGACGTGTTCCTAACGCTCAAAGGAGCTAGTCCGTGTGCCGCATAGTGCCACAGCTGCTCCTGCACGAGCGGCGGAAAGTCAACCAGACAGCTCGTGGACGCCCCCTGAGTGCCCAAGCAGGAGAGCAGAAAGCAGACGAGCATCTCCGCCAGCAGGGAGCGGTCACGACACACCATCTGCGTGAAGTATCCATCCCGAGTTTCGCAGTATAGCCGCCCCTCCAGCTGGGCAAGAGGAACCGTATGCCATTCCAGCGACGCGAATGTATCCACCAGCGCGTGCTGAAGGTCAAGTAGCACGAGACGGTCTAGTGGTAGCGGCGTATCCATAAAGACCAGATGCGACTGGGGCAGGCGTGATATCTGCTCTAGGCTCTGCAGTGGCACGAGGGCAAATTCGGATTGAACGGGTTGTGCGATGACCCCCTGCTGGCGCAGCCATTGCGCCAGCGACATCTCTGGATGGGTTGCCAGCTGCGCGCTGCCGAAGGAGAGCACTAGCAGATGGGAGCCTTTCAAATACTCTCGCAGGATGTGCGCGCAGCAATGTAGAGGAAACGGCGCTGCGTAGAGTGCATGTACCCCCTCCTGGCGCCGCAGGTGCAGGTGCGCGGGCAGGCGAGATAGTGATGCCCTTGTCCCGCCTGCAGGGGAGCCTTCTGCTGGACTGTGTTGAACAAACGACAAGAGAGGTCACCCCTCATGACGATAGTAGCGCTGGAGAGGGGAACCGCAGGGTTCACGATGTCCGCCCTGGGACGGAGCAGGATATTTTAGTGTATCATACTATTCCTGTTGTTGCAAGACACGACGCATCCTCTGCGCGAAGTCGCGCGGAGGCTCGTAGCCCATCAGGGTCAGGTCGCGCAACCACTCGCCCTGCGGTGAGAGGAACGCCACCGTCGGCAAGCCGACTGCCCCATACTGCTTCGCTAGCTCCACCGTCTCGGCAGGTGGGTTGTTAGAGGTCATATCCACGCGGAGCACCGCGAAGCGCTGCGCGAGGCGCGCCACCTCGCCATCGGTCAGTGTCTCGCGCTCCAGCTGCTTGCAGAAGGGGCACCAGTCCGCAGTGAACAACAGAATCACGGGCTTACCCTGCTGCGCAGCCTGCTCGATGGCTGCCTTGCTGGCAGGTTGCATCTCCACCTCGCCTTTTCCCGCCAGCACGCCCGGCTGTGCTACCCACAACGCGCCCACAATCAGGACGATGCCCAGCGTGGCAGGGGCACCTCGCCGACGCAGCAGTAGGATGCCCGCTACCCCCAGGCTGACCGTCATCAGGATGCGCACCACTTCCAGAGGCATCATCCCACGCGCCGCCCAGAACATCGCGGCGACAATTAGCAAAACCACGACAGGCGCCCAAAAACCGAACTGTCGCATCGTGTCCCTCCTTAGCGTTGAGCGGTCTGCACCGCCGAATGGAACTGTTCCATGCGTCGCAGGAAGGCGTCGGGCGGCTCGAACTGCACCAGACGCAACGCCTTCTGCTCGCGCCCCGCGCCGTCCAGAAAGACAATCGTCGGCACGCCCGCAATTTGGAACCGCTTGCGCAGCTCCTGCACCGCGGGGTCTTCGTCACGTGTAAGGTCTGCCTTCAGCGCGACGACGCCCTCGAACTTCTGCGCTACGCGCGGGTCGGAGAAGGTCTTCGCCTCCAGCTCCTTGCACGGCAGGCACCAGTCGGCATAGAAGTCAATAATCACAGGCTTGTTCTCTACCATCGCCTGCTGCAGCGCCTGCTCGCTATACGGCTGCCAGGCGATGTGTCCCCCCTGCGCCTTCTGGGTGGGCAGGGCAATCATCACCGCCCACGCCATCAGCGCCACTCCCAGCAACCGCTTGAACAGGAAGAAGCCACGCACCGCCTTTGCCAGCTTGTCTATCGCCACGAGATACACACCCACACCCGCCAGGAAGGCGAACATCAGCCACTTATACACGACAGCAGGTAGGATGGGGCTGAGGAAGAATATCGCCACGCCGATGAGCGCGAAGCCGAACAGATGTTCTACTGCCACCATCCACTCGCCACTGCGCGGTAGGCGCCGAATCGCCCCCGAAAACATCGCCAGCACGATATAAGGAATGCCTAACCCAAGCCCCAGTGTGAGGAACAACAGGAACCCCAGAGGCACATTTCCCGTGCCCGACACCACTGCTGCCAGCGCCACCACCACGGGACCCACACACGGTGCCGCCGCGACACCCACAAGCAAGCCCATCAGGAACGCGCCCAGCCATCCCTCTCGCAGGCGCGCCTTGTTGCGCAATCCCGCTGGCAACTGTAGCTGGTACACACCGAACATGCTCAGCGCCAGCGCCACCAGAATCGCTGCGAACCCGCCCAGCACCCAGGGGTTCTGCAGCTGGAAGCCAAAGGTCTTGCCCAGTGCCGCCGCAGCCGTACCCAGCGAGGCGTACATCAGCGCCATGCCCAGCACATACACCAGCGCTAGTCCGAAAGTGCGTCCCTGACTGCCCGAGGTCTGTCGGCTGAAGAAGGAGATGGTAATCGGTATCAGCGGGTAGACGCAGGGCGTCAGGTTCAGCAGCAGTCCCAGCAACAGGATGATGGGCAGGGCGACGCCGAAGCGCCCCGTGTCCAATAGGTTTTGCAGTTTCTGCAGGTAGGCTCCGCCTGGCGCGGTAGAAAGACCGCCTGCCACAGCTTCGCCAGAAGGCGGCGTCTCTTCCGTCTGCGCTGCCACGGGGGCTGGCTCAGTCTCCGCGTTGGCGGAGGCTGCGCCTACCTTCAGCTTTAGCGTAAACGGCAGGTCGCCTGGCGGATAGCACGACCGCTCATCGCATGCCTGATAGCGCACCTTGCCGCGAATGGTCACTTCACCCGCTTTCAAGTTTTTGGCAGGCGTAGCAGGGATGCGGATGACGGTTTTGCCTTCGTAGACAGCAATCTTCTTCCCGCTGGTGAAGGCGAACTCGCGCATCAAGCCCTTCGGATACTGCGGTGGAGCGAAGGTGATGCCTGACACAGGCTCTACGGTGACGCTGGTGGGGATAAGAAACTGCTCGCTCGCTGGGTTCGCGTTGACATGATAGGGATGCTTAATGTCCAGCGTGACCAATATTTCAAACGGCTTTCCTGGAGCAATCTGCTTAACGGACGCCGTTGCTTGCACGCGCAGCGCATCCTTCGGCGGTGCAAACTGCGCGAAGGCGGCTACGGACAGCATCAGCACTCCCAGTATGCTGGCGACCAGTCGGTGCATGCGCTTCACCTCGTGCTTGTGGTTTCGTTTCCCTATACGATAGATACCTCAAAGGCGGTTTCGGATGCATCCCAAGAGAGGGACTTCTCGTTCTCTTCAGGGAATTCTTCCCAGTGCAGAGGGTTACAGGGAGACTGGGGAGGGGCGTACTCTATGACGACCGTGTGGACGCGACGGAGCGCGTCCCTCCAGACCTAAGCGTCATTGTGACCGTTGTGGGCGACGGAGCGCGTTCCTCCAATCGGCAACCGACCTCTGGAGGGT
>JANWXG010000114.1 GCA_025057335.1 bacterium
CCACGCGGTCGCCCAGCCCCAGCGCCATCATCATGTAGCCCAGCTGGCTGATAGTGGAGTAGGCGAGCACCCGTTTGATGTCCGTCTGCACCAGCGCGATGGTCGCCGCCATGAAGGCAGTGAACCCGCCAATCCAGATGACCACCTGTAAGGCGTCGGGGGAAATGGCGAACAGGAAGAACATGCGCGCCACCAGAAACACGCCCGCTGCCACCATCGTCGCGGCGTGAATCAGCGCAGAGACAGGAGTGGGACCCTCCATCGCGTCAGGTAACCAGACGTGCAGGGGGAACTGCGCGCTCTTGCCCACTGCTCCACAGAAGAGCAACAGGGAGACCACCGTCGCGAAGGTCGTCAGCGTGCCGAAGAGGGGCTGCAGCGTGCCGCTGGCGACCTGCGCCTCAATCTGGTCTATCTGGAACGTGCCCGCAGCGTAGGAGAGTAGTATCAACCCCAGCAGGAAACCCACGTCACCGAAGCGAGTGACCACAAACGCCTTTTTGGCGGCGTTAGCAGCTTCGGGCTTGCGATACCAGAATCCAATCAGCAGGTAAGAGCACAGCCCGACCAGCTCCCAGCTCATGTAGAGCAGCAGCAGGTTGTCGGCGAGCACCAGCCCCAGCATGGCGGCGGTGAACAGCGCCATCACAGCAAAATAGCGGGCGAACCCCGAGTCGCCCGCCATATAACCTACTGAGTACACCTGCACCGCCAGGCTGACCGTGCTCACCACCACCATCATCAGCGCGGAGAGACCATCCAGCCGCGCGCCAACGGAGATGCTCCAGTCGCCCACCACCAGCCATTTCGCCTGCACATGCAGCCCCTGTGGATACAGGCTCCAGGCGGAAAGCGCAAGCACGACGCTCCACGCGACTGCCAGAATAGTCGGTAATGCGGAGAACCAGTGCGTGCTCCGACGAGGCACAAACAGGATTGCCGTTACGACCGCGGCGGCAATACACCACAACGGCGCCGTCCAGAATTGCTCCCCCATCCCCCAATATACCTGGATAGCCTCTTCGCTGAATCAGGTTTACGATAGCCCAGTATGTTATTCGCCCGGAAGTAGCTCTTGTCCTGCTGAGCTGACTACTGCGCCCGCATATCGCAGCTTGCCCTCCAGCAAAGCCCAGCTCGCCATGCTGCGGGCGTAGTAACTGCCGCACTCAGGCTCGTTGAACGGGTTGCGGTTAGCGCCGTTGTGCCTGTCCCGAACAGCCTTCACCACTGCCTCCGCCTCCTCCTGGAAGCCGTAATCCTGCAGAAGCACTGCCAGCTGATACTCGTAGCCCGTCATACACTCGCCCCAATAGGGGGTAGGCTGCTCGGGGCGGTCGCCGTCGGGCCAGGTGCAGATGAGTGTGCCGCCCTCATCGGCGGTGGCGAAGGTGCGCATGTTGTGGTAGTGGTCGCGGAAGTGATGACGGAAGTTGTAGCGGAAGATGTGCTGTAGCGCGGTGCGGATATGCTCTCGGTCGAGCAGGTCGCCCAGCCCAGCGCGGTTGGCTTTGTACTGTCCTACCAGCTGGTCTATCTGGCAGCCGTTGCCCACCTGGAAACGCGGGTGAGACTGGCGGTACTCGTCACTGAGGGCGGTCATGGGCGCGATGTCGCCCTGCGGCGGCTGTATCTGCTGCACGTAGTATCGCCCGTTGAACAGGTGCGCGTCTACCCACTGGCTACCCTGCTGGCGCAGTTGACGGCAGAGGCTGGCGAGCGGCTCGTCGCCCATGCGCGACGCCATGCGCTCCATTGCCGTCAGCGCGGCGAGGTACCACACAGTGCACATCGGGTTCGGTCCCACGTACTCTACGTCGTAGGTGTTATGCTGCACGCCCTCCATCACGCCGTCGCGGTCGGCGTCCCAACCGCCAGGTACCCAGCAGAACTCCATCAGCGCCTTGATAGCGGGATACCACTCCTTCAACCACTCGTCGCCCTCGCGCTGCCACTGCATGTAGCACCGCACAATCAGCCCCATCTGCCCGTCTGCTGCCGCGCCTTCCCACGTCGGGCGGTTCCAGGGCAGGTTCAGGCGGAAGCGATGTGCGCCTGAAGGCGTGATGCCGTATTGCAGATGGCTCTCTATCATGCTGCGGTGCAGGTCGGGGAAGAGGCAGAAGGTCGCCTGTTCGTAGTTCCACACGTGCGTGCAGGAACCGTGACAGCAACCTGTCGTACTCCCGCAGCCCTCGAAGCCCAAAAATGTGCCGTCCTCTAGCCGAAAGCAGGTGTGCGTGCGCAGGGCGGTCAAGTTGAACAGTGCAGCTTCCTTGAAGCAGTGCGGGGCGTCCGCCTGCACCACGCGGTGGACGAACTCTACCGTCTGCTGTCGCAGGTCTTCCAGGCGGGGGATGACCTGCAGGGCAACATCGGCGGCGTCACGGAAGAGGGTAGCATAGTAGTTGCGTACGATGGGCGAATCTTCTGTTGTTCCGCTCCACCAGCCAATCTCCGCCAGGTTGCGGTAGGGGAAATGCCAGCATATCAGCAGGCGCACAGACTGCGCCTGCTGTGGCTCCAGACGCAGCATCACAGACAGAGAACTATCCCACGTGTCCTGCGGGCTGGGCGGGCAGGGCTGGTCGGGAGAATCATCCGCGATGTAGCCCTTCTCCAGCATCTCGTCGATGAGGCACAACAGCTCGCCGTTCCACGGGCGGTCACGGAAGAGCCATCGCCGCGCGACGCGCACGTCCGCAGCGTCGGAAAGAAACACCATCGTGCCCCAGCGCGGGTCTACCTGCTCGTGCGCTTTAGCGAAGCGCATGCCGCGCCATCCTGCGACCTGCTCATACTCCGTGATGTTGCCCTTCAGGTCGCCGCCTACCCCGTCGAAGCCCACGAAGTTGGTGATGAGCAGGGTGACCGATGCCTCGAGGGGCTGAGCGGTGCGATTGGTCAGCGTGACGGTGAGTAGTCCCATCGGCAGGCTGGACGCCCACGTATCGCCCGGTATCAGCGGGTTGAATGCTTCGATGGCTACGGAGACAGGGGTGTACTCGTCCTCCAGTAGCGCCCTGCCGAAGGGATAAGTGGCTTCGAGGCCTACGGGCTTCATGCGCGGGAGGCTTGCGAGCGACTGCGGTGCGCCGAAGTCGGCAGAGAGCCCCTCGGTAAGGTCGCCTTCCAGTACGCGCAGTTTTCGCTCTGCGCCCTGTCGCGTCCAGAGCAGGAGGTGCGCGTAGGCTGGTCTCCAGCCGCGATGGGGGCGGCTCATCAGCTGCCAGTCGGTCAGCTGTCCCTTCCCACCGAGGCAAAAGAACCCCGTACCAATGCCTCCGACGGGCATGGCGATTTCGCGCAGGTGTTCGGCATCATAGCGGCACAGCACGAGCCAGTCGGGAGAAGTCGCGCTACCCATTCGCAGGTTCCCTCCTCACAAGATAGATGCAATGGACACACCTGCCCCTGCTCTCTAGGGCGGGGTACAAGCTTTTCGGCTCACCGGGAGGTTCGCCCTCCAAGCCAACCTCTGGAGGGCGAGGTTCCTACCGAGCCTTTGAATTTTAGTGGTCGCGACGGAGCGCGACCCTCCAAGGACTATCTGGAGGGATGCGCTCTGTCGCATCCGCAAGCGCAAGGACGGAACACGCCCCTCTGCTCACTCTGGAGGGCGAGGCTCCTGCCGAGCCGTTGGTCTTGGATGGTCGCGACGGAGCGCGACCCTCCAGTGTCTCCCCTCTGTCATGCTGAGCGTCAGCGAAGCATCTCGTCTTCTGCTCGTCACGCTGAGCACGGGCGAAGTATCTCTATCAGTTGACAGGGCGAGATTCTTCGCTCCGCTCAGAATGACAACAAGATACGGACGGGAGCCCACTATTTCCATGATGGGCTATCAGAGAATCCCTCGCAAAGTAGTGGTGCTAGCGAGCCAGAAATGCCTGCAGCCGCTCCACTACATCCTGCCTGCCTCTGCGTTGCGCTTCCTCTATCGCCTGCCCCACTTGCTCTCGGCGTATTCTGGGGTGGCGCATCTTCCGTGCGATGGCGACCAGGGCGTCTGTCTCCAATCCCGCACCAACACCCAGCGTCAGGGCGGAGAATCCCCCGTGTGGGTGCACGAAGTCAGCATCCGCGCCCGCCTCCAGCAGGTGATACACGCACTGCGCCACAGTGGAGATAGCAGCGCACATCAGCGGCGTGAAACCGTCCTGAGTAGGCTGGTTCACGTTTGCTCCGCCCCGAATGAGCTCACGCACGGCGTCGGGATGTCCCAGATGCGACGCGGCGGTAAGAGGTGTCTCACGGTAGTGGTCGTTCGTGGCGTTGGGGTCTGCGCCCAGCGAGAGCAGCAGGCGTATCCAGCAAGCATCCCCCGATAACGCTGCTTCCATCAGCGTGGTGTTGCCCAGGGAGTTACGTGCGTCTATGGGCGCGCCCGCCCGTACAAGCGTCCGAACGGTCTCTGCATAGTCTGCAAAGCGGCTCTCCGCCTCACTAAGCTGCAGATTTTCCCATCCCTTATACGTCCACATCACGAGGGGGACAGCTCTGCCCCGTACAGCACGCGGCAGTTCGCCTTCGCCCCCTGCCGCAGCAGGCGTTTGACCTCGTGCACATCGCCCCGCCGCGCCGCTTCCGCGAGGCGCGCCTGCAAATCACGCGGGGATAATCGTGTGCTTTGCTCGCTGTGTCTCATTCCCTGCCTCGTATGCCCAGTCGTTTGAGAACTGCGATACCAAACTCTGTCCAGTAGAAGGCTGCCTCAGGGGTTTGTGGGTCACATCGGATTATGCCCATGGATTGCAGTCGTGAGAGAGCCAGCAGGTTCGGAATCGCCGATAGAACTCCACCCATTGTTTCCGGAGCAGGTCCGACAAATCCTGGTTCGCGCCCAAAGTGATACAGATAGTTCAACATCTCCCTGTCCAGCATGTCAATCGCCCGCTGAACCAGCAGACTCTTACTGCGATCGACCGCTCGCAGGCTGTCTTCAACAAGTTCTGTGAAGAGCGCACGAGCGTTTTCGAGGTCGTTGTGGTCATACGAGTTGACCCGGATGCTCGCGACATCGAAGTTGATTGGTTCACTGTCGTTGCGAACCAAGATTACCTCTTCAGGTTGTCGGATCGCGTGGGCAAGCCCTACCTCGTACATCACATTACCGTTGCGCTGACCACACCATTTGCCAGTGCGACACACGGAGATGTCGGCGAATACCAGCCGCGAGTTCGCGATGCCATCGAGAATATCTATGATAATGCTCCCCGACAGGGACGAGGCGTCGACACGCCGAGGAGATAATCCTGCATCCTGAATGCCAGGTCGAATCGCCTGTTCCCAGACAGGTGTAAACTCCTCGTGGAAAGGCATTGCCACAAATACCTCATCTCTCAGGTCTGTTCGCCAGAAAGCGTCGAAGAAGTGCCTCGGGTACATCGGTAGGCTCCCTCTGAAGTCACAGAACCTGCTTTGTCCCTTCTCTTCCCAGCGAGGGCGCGGCTCTTCCTGTTGCGCCTTCGCTTCTGACGACTTTGCCTCGCTGTCGTATTACAACCTTTCGTGGAAGGGGAGAGGGGGGTCACGCAGGAGGATGAGAACTTCTACATCGCTGCCGGGCACGCACTCCCGCCGCACCAGCGAATCGAAGACGCGCCCCTCCTCTACCTCCGCGAACTGCTCTATCAGCTGCCGCTCGAAGCGTCTGTCCGCCTCCCACACGGCGTCGTAGTCAAACCCGATGACTTTCACAGAAGGCGAGAACGGCTCGCACGTAGCTTATCGCCCTTTCGGCTTGCAGCTATGCTGAGGAGCCATCCCGTCAGTCGGGCAGCAGCAGTCTCAGCAGCTCCTCCTCCGCCTCCTTTGTCCAGAAGCGTCCTCCCTCCAGCTTCGCGTAGACGGTAGGAAACCTCTCCTTCAGCTCTGCCAGCGACATCAGCGGCAGGTCGGGTATCTGTGGAAAGATGACCGTTTTGCCGGGGAAGCGTGCCTCCATGAGCGCCCGAATGCCCTCGTGCGCTGCCCTCATCCCGCCGATGGCAGCGAGCGAGGCGCGCGTTTGCAGCTGACCGCTCTCCATCTGCTCCAGGGTGAGGCGAATATCCGCCAGGGAGGAGCCGCTGCTGCCGAAGAAGCGAACGCCGCGCCCGCAAATCGCGTTCATGTCCAGACACGCCTTCACGCCGCGCGCGACCCCCGCGAAGATGTTGTATACCCCGCCGTCCGCTAGTAGCCGCGCGGAGTCGGCGACCACCTCAGCGACAGGCACCATGTTCACGATGTCAGTGAACCCCTTGCCATCAGTCAATTCCAGCAGCCGCTGGTGGAACACTTGCGGGTCGAGCTCCTTAGGGTTGAGGGCGACAAAGCGGATGCCGCGTCGCTCGGCGGTTGGAGCGAAGCGCTCACGCACCGCCTCGAGGCGCACCGCATCCACATCTGTCGCGACAATTAGTGCAGGAGGCTGGGGCAACTGGATGGCGCGCTGCACGTGCATTTGCCCCATCGGGCCGCCTCCGCCGACTATCCAGCAGGTTCCGCCAGGCAACAGCTCGCTGCGCAGTGGCAGGGCATTAGCGGCGCTCAGGTCATCTCCAAACGCCCCCACTATCCAGAGGCTGTCGTAGTGGATGCGCCCGATGTCCAGGCTCAGGCAACGCTCAAGGGGCGTGCGCCGCAATACCCACAGCACCCCACCCTTCGCCAGTAGGTCGGCGACGCCCTCTATCGCCTCAGGGGGGAGTTCCCCGATGCAGATGATGTCGTCGTACCCTCCTTCGGGCGCATGACGGCGCGCCGCGTCGAGGGTCGCCTCATCTTCCACCAGCTCCATGCCCGAGCTTGCAGCCAGCTGTACCAGCTCCGCGCGTATCTGCCCGCCCGCGTGAAGCGCAACGACCCTGCGCGGACGGTGCGAAGCGCTCATCGTCTTCCCCAGCGTGAATTCCGTATGCGGCAGGCGCTCCCCCATGACCAGCAGCGCCACGCCCTCCTGCTGGACATGCTGACGACGCTTCTGGGCGTAGGACGCCACCACGCACGCCCACGGCTCCACCAGCGCCGCCTCCACGTAGCCGTCCTCATCCCTCACGGGGAGCAAGTAGCATCCCTCATCACCTTCCAGAATCTCCCTACCGATGATGCCGTATTGGGTCATGGCGCCGGGCAGGACGTAGCCGTAGGCGATGCTCTTGCCCTGGTAGAACACATCTGCCTGCACGATGAAACGCTGCCCCACGCGAAACCGCTCCTGCAGGTTTTTCCCCACCTTAACCACCGTGCAGGAGACCTCGTGCCCCAGCACAACAGGCTCCTTCTGCAGGTCTCGTCCCACGAGGCGCGGATGCCTCTCGCCCAGCGACACGACCTTCGTATCGGAGAAGCACAGCCCCAACGCGTCGATGCGCACCAGCAGCTCATCGTCGCCCGGTTCGGGCACGGGCACCTCTTCTGGCTGCCCTTCCTTGCCGAGATTTTCCAGCCCCGCTCCGTAGAGGTGCCAGCGCAGCATTCGCTGGGGGAGAGGGTGCTGGGCGTGGCGATATCTGGTCAACTTGTCCGAGTGCATGGTACTCACCTCGCTTCAGTCTCTGCTCTCTCGCGCTGCCTGCATCTGCGCGATGATTTGCTGTCGGTACGCCTCGTCGGGACGGGTGTAGATGCGCTCCACGTGATGGGGCGCGAGGAAGTGCGGGCCACCCGCTGCCATTGTACCCAAAAGGATTTTCGCTGTTTTCACATACATGGCGGTCGCTGCGATGACTTTTTGAGGGCTCTCCGCTGGAGCAATTAAGCCGTGATTCTGCATCAGGATGACCTTGGGCAGTACGCCATACTGCTGCACGTAGGCTTCTACTCGTCGGCGCAGCTCCCGCGCGAGGGGCAGTCCCGGGTCGGTATACGGAACCCATAGCGGCGCAATGCCGCAGACGACAATCTCGTCGGGGAAGAGGCGCCCTGCAATCAGCTCCTCCGCCCTCTGGGAGCAGAGGATGGCGTTGACCGCGACAGGATGCGTATGCCCGACAAAGCGAACACCCGGTAAGGAGAGCAAGTAGGCGTGCAGAAAGGTCTC
>JANWXG010000115.1 GCA_025057335.1 bacterium
GCCAGTACAACCAGCAAGTGTGGGCGCGCTACCCGGTGCGTACCCACGTGGTGCAGCCCGGTGAAGACATCGCGCAGGTGGTGCAGCAATATGCGGCGCCCCACCTACAAGCGGGCGACGTTCTGGTCATCAGCGAGAAGGTGGTCGCGATATGTCAGAGGCGGGCGTTTCCCGTAGAGGAGATACACCCCCGCCCGCTGGCGCGCTGGCTCAGCCGCTTCGTCACGAAAACGCCGCACGGCATTGGCATCGGCAGCCCTGTCACAATGGAGTTGGCGTTACGCGAGGCGGGCGTGTGGCGCATCCTGCTGGCTGCCGCGGTTGCAGCGGTGACCAAGCCGCTGGGCATTCGCGGCATGTTCTACCGCGTGGCAGGGCGTAGCGTAGCAGCAATCGACGGTCCTACTCCCTATACCCTCCCTCCTTACAACCGCTACGCCTCTCTGGCTCCGAAAGAACCGAACAAGGTCGCACAGCGTCTCGCAGAACAGCTGGGCGTGCCCGTCGCCATCGTAGACGCGAATGACCTAGGAGTAGAGGTGCTGGGCGCTAGTAAGGGACTAAACCCCCTCTTGGTAGAGGAACTGTTCCGCGACAATCCGTTAGGGCAAGGCAGTCAGCAAACACCATTGTGTATCCTGCGCCGTGTCGGTTAACCTGCAGGTGAGAGCCTAGAGGAGTAGCCTGACGCCTCGCTTCGCAACTGCTCTACCAGCTCCGCTGGCAAATGATTCAGTTCCAAACCCGCCATGCGCGCCAAAACGAGCAGGCGACAGCTCATCTCGAACGACTCCACGCGCATTAGCACGTCAGGAACAGCAGTGTGGAAGGTGATGAAGCCGTGATTGGAAAGGATAATCGTTTCGTGTTCGCGCACCGCTTCCCCTACGGCGTCAGCCAGCTGCTGCGTGCCTGGAGGGATGTACGGTACGCGTGCGACACGCCCCACATAGAAGATATTCTCGATATTCAGGTCTGTCGGCACGTCGAGCGTCGAGCAGGCGACCAGCGTCGCGTATGGGGGCGACACGTGCACCACCACCTCTGCCTCAGGACGATGGAGATAGATGGCGCGATGCATCGGCGTCTCCACTGAGGGCTTTGCCCCCTCGAACCGCGCGTCGTGTAGGGAGCAGAGGGCGGTCTGCTCTGGAACCAGCTGCCCCAGCCACGCGCCTGAAGCGGAGATGAGGAAGCGGTGCTCGTCAACCCGCAGGCTGATGTTACCAGAGGTACCCCACGCGAGACCGCGCTCGCCGAGGTAACGTCCCAGCTCGCACAGCTGTTGACGGAGGTCATCCAGTCCCATGCTCGCCCAGTGCATCCCTGACTCGGCGTACCACGCGACGCAAACGCTCGCGCAAGTTCGCCAGCGGCTCCCGCAGCAAGGGATACTCCCCCCGCTGGTAGACCACCTTCCCCGCCACCATTGTCATCACGACATCAGAGGCACGCGCAGAAAACACCAGCGCGGCGTACGGATCGTAGTTGGGGAAAGCGTGCACCCCCTCCAGCGACACGACGCAGAGGTCTGCCGCCTTGCCCGGCTCCAGGGTGCCCACCTGCCCCGTCATGCCCAGCGCACGCGCCCCTCCTGCCGTCGCTAGCTCCACCGCCCTCCGTGCCGTCAGGCAGGCGTCTGCTCCTCGTGTCGCTCGTTGTAACATCACCGCACAACGCATTTCCGCAAACAGGTCTAGCGTGTTGTTGCTCAGCACGCTGTCGGTTCCCAGACCGACCCTGACTTCTTGCGCCACCCACTCGCTCAGCGGGGCGATCCCGTTGTATAGCTTGGCGTTAGACTGCGGACAGTGGGCGATGGCGACCTGCGTCGCAGCAAGGAGTTGGGCGTGGCGCGAATCGGTCTGCACTGCGTGCACTAGCAACGTGTTCTCGTCTAGCCAACCCTGTTCGTGCAGGAGGTCAACCGGGTGCTTACCTAAGCTCTCCCAGGGGATACCGCGTTGCTCGTACATCTGCGCAAACTTCCCCGCGCCGAGGTGCAGCAGGGCGACCTCCTCGGCAGACTCGGCAGCATGGATACACACGGGGTAGCCCTTCTCACGGGCATACTCGCGCAGGCTAGCCATTACTGCAGGGCGGACAGTGTATAGCGCGTGGGGGGCAATTCCAACCCCGACCAGCGTGCCGCGTGTGGCGCGATGCAGCTGCTGCAGTTGGGCGTCCAGTGCATCGAGCGCCTTCCCGACAGATTCGTCGGGTTGCACGGCGAAGACCTCTTGATATACCCGCCCGCGCAAGCCCACTTGCGACAGAGCATAGGCTGCCGCTCCAGAGTCGCTCGTGTCGGCAACCGTGGTAATGCCCGACGCTGCCGCCTCCAGAGCACCCCACAGCGCGGAGTCTCGCCACTCCTGCTCCGTCAGCAAACCCTTCAGCTCTACTAGTCGGCGTATCCACTCGAAGAAGGGCAGCTCCTCTACCGCCCCGCGCAAAGCGGTGAGCTCGAGATGGGTATGGACGTTCACCAGACCGGGCAGGAGGACTGCCTCGCCGAAGTCGAGCACCTCCGCCCCGCCGCGCGTGCCTGACCGCCGGCGCACATCCACCACCACCCCGTTCTGCACCACCACCTCGCCTTGTTCGACGGGTTCTCGGGCGATGGGCAGTACCCACTCGGCTCGCAGAATCACAACGGAACGCTCCAGGCTCTCTCCAGGTCGTAGTACGTTATATTTTTGGCATGTCCGTCGCCGAACAACACATTGTAGCGGTAGCCGCGGTACACCCTCGGGTTGTAACATTCTTCGAGGGTGCGCATAATCCCTTCGCTGCCGTGCCACGCGCCGCTGCTGTCCATGATGACGTTGACCTCTGAGGGATACTGGAAGCCTGAGAGCATCATCTGGCGGAAGGCAATCTCTGTGCGGAAGACGTAGCTAGTGCCGAACTTGCGATACGAGGAGGGCGTGGCGTCTAGCGGTTCACAGTTGAAGTCCTGATAGATGTAGCCGATATCCGACGAGCAGCTCCACACCTCGGCGCTACGACAGTATGGCAGTAATACCTCGTGGAGCAGGGGCATGTAGGGTATCCATTGCTGCCAGTAGGGGTGGTCGTTCCAAATTTGGGGAGTGTACTTATCGGTAGCGTCCACAGCCCAGGGGTAGCGTTCGTCGTAATCCTCAGCGTACATCATGATTGCCATGCCAATCTGGCGGATGTTGGACAGACATGCCGTGGAGCGTGCCTTTGCTCGGGCACGGGCAAAAACGGGAAAGAGCAACCCCGCCAGTAACGCGATGATGGCGATCACCACCAGTATCTCGATAAGCGTAAACGCTGCGCGACGGTGCATGATTTGTATCCTCCCTATCGTGATGCTGTCGCCGCCTGTATGAAGGCGCACATCAGTCGTCCCGTAGCTTCTGCTTCAGGGTCCATCTCCGGATGCCATTGTACCCCAAGCAAAAAGCGCGCGTCCTCCAACTCCACGGCTTCGACGACACCATCGGGCGCCGCTGCGGTCACCCGCAAACGGTCCGCCGCTCTCCCTACCGCCTGATGGTGCGAGCTCACCACCTCCACTTCCCGCCTGCACAGTATCTCGTGCAGCAAACTACCTTCCTGAATCCAGATGACGTGTCGGGCGTGAGGTTCGTTCGCTGATAGCCTCCGATGCTTCACCGCGCTACCGACTTGAGAGGGGATGTCCTGTATCAACGTGCCCCCGAACGCCACATTAAGCAGCTGACAGCCGTAGCAGATGCCCAGCACGGGCTTATCCAGTTCCCGAAACAGACGCACCAGTGCCATCTCGAACAGTGGACGCTCCTCCGGCAGAGGGTCGGTTTGCGCGACGGGTTCCTCACCATAGAGGCTCGGCGGGATGTCTTTTCCTCCGCTTACAATCAATCCGTCCAGCATCTCGGCGTAGTGACGCACGAGCCGCTCTTCCTTCAGAGGCGCCAGCGTTACTGGCACGCCGCCCGCCCGTTCCACTGCACGGAGGTAGCGCTCCGGCAACAACGCTACCGATTCATCATGCTGCTCGTAGCCAGTCGTAATGCCAATCAGGGGCGGTCGCATGGGGGTACCTACCTCGCTTTGCCGCCATTATACCACACCAGGCAAGCATGGGGAAGGCTCCTCCCTGTTTGCAAAAAAACGCAGGGAGTAGTTATAATGAAGCTCTGGCACCATCGTCGCGAGGGAGAGTCGATGAACAGACCACAGGCAGACATCGGTGTTTTCGGCGGTTCTGGCTTCTACCGCTTTCTCGAGAACGTGCAAGAGATAAAGGTAGAAACACCCTACGGCGCACCGAGCGACCACATCGCGCTGGCGGAGGTAGATGGCAGACGGGTGGCGTTCCTGCCCCGGCACGGCCGACACCATAGCATCCCGCCGCACAAGATTAACTTCCGTGCCAACCTGTGGGCGATGAAGGAGCTGGGCGTGACGCGCATCCTCAGCCCCTTCGCCGCGGGCAGCCTACAGGCGCACATCCATCCTGGCGACTTCGTGGTGGTAGACCAGTATGTAGACCGCACGCACGGCAGAGCGGACACGTTCTATGAGGGTCCCGTCGTGACACACGTCTCGCCCGCTGACCCCTACTGCCCCACCCTGCGCCAGATTGCGACAGAGGTCATCCGCGAACAGGGTATCACCTGCCACGAGCGGGGCACTGTAGTAGTGATACAGGGACCCCGTTTCTCCACCAAAGCAGAAAGCCAGTGGTACACCTCAATGGGCTGGGAAGTCATCAGCATGACCCAGTATCCTGAGGCGTATCTGGCGCGCGAGCTGGCAATGTGCGTGGTGGGTATCGCGTTGATTACCGACTACGACAGCGGTCTGGTGATGGGGGGACAGGTTCCTCCCGTGACCACGAAAGAGGTGCTCGAAGTGTTCCAGCGCAACTCCGAGCGCATTCGCAACGTGGTGCTGGAGATTATCCGGCGCATCCCCCCGGAGCGCCACTGTCCCTGCCCACACGTGTTAGACCATGCCCGCATCGAGGTGTAAGGTGGAGGTTCGCCCGGTACGCTGGGAAGGCGAGGCGCTCGTGCTGATAGACCAGACGCAGCTGCCCCATCGTCTGGTAGAGATACGCTATCGCGACTGGCGTGAGGTAGCAGAAGCCATTCGGAGGATGGTGGTGCGTGGCGCGCCCGCGATTGGGGCGGCGGCGGCGTGCGGACTGACGCTGGCGGCGGAGGCGGTCGAGGCTGCCGACATGTCCCTTTTCCGTCAGCGCTGGCTAGAGGCGGCGGAAGCGTTCGCGCGCACGCGCCCCACGGCGGTCAACCTGTTCTGGGCAATCGAGCGCATGAAAGCGGTGGTAGCGGCGTGCGACAGCCCCCATGAGGCGCGCCGTCGTCTGAGGGAGGAGAGCGAAGCCATCCTGCGCGAGGACGTGGAGGCAAACCGCGCCATCGGGCGATACGGGCAGGAGCTCGTGCCCGACGGGGCGCGCATCCTGACGCACTGCAATGCGGGCGCGCTGGCGACGGTAGGCTATGGTACCGCTCTGGGCGTCATTCGCGCGGCGGTGGAGGCGGGCAAGCGCGTGCATGTATACGCCGATGAGACGCGCCCGCGCCTGCAAGGGATGCAGCTTACGGCGTGGGAGCTGGTGCAGGAGGGCATTCCCGTCACAGTGATCACCGACAACATGGCAGGGATGCTGATGCGTCGGGGCGAAATCGACCTCGTAGTGGTAGGGGCGGACAGGATTGCCGCCAACGGCGACGTGGCGAACAAGGTGGGCACGTATAGCGTAGCGGTGCTGGCGCGCTGGCACGGCATTCCCTTCTACGTCGCTGCGCCCACTTCTACCGTTGACCTGTCGGCGGCGGACGGTTCCGCCATCCCGATTGAGGAGCGGTCATCAGAGGAGGTGACGCACATCGGCGGCGTGCGCATCGCACCAGAGGGGGTGCATGTCATCAATCCCGCCTTTGATGTGACGCCAGCGGATCTGGTCACCGCCATCATCACAGAGCGCGGCGTCGCCCGATCGCCTTACACGCAATCGCTATCACAGATGGTCTTGGCAAGCACGGGGGAGGCACGCTGATGGGCGAACTACTGGCTGAAAAGCTGATACGCAACATTCCCGACTTCCCGCAGCCGGGGATACTGTTCCGGGACATCACGCCGGTGTTGCAGCATCCGCAAGCGCTGCGCGAAGTCGTGGACCACATGATCGAGTATGCCCGCAGTCGTCAACCCGATGTGATTGTGGGCATCGAGTCGCGCGGTTTCGTGTTCGGCATTCCGATTGCACTGGCGTTAGGTGTGGGGTTCGTGCCCGTGCGCAAGCTGGGCAAGCTGCCCTACAAGAAGATTGTGGAGGAGTATGCGCTGGAATACGGCACGAACGCGATGGAAATCCACGTGGATGCAGTGCAACCGGGGCAGCGCGTGGTGATTGTGGATGACCTGTTGGCGACGGGAGGAACTGCCGCCGCGGCGGCGAGGTTAGTGGAAAGGTTAGGCGGACAGGTCGCAGGATTCGATTTCCTGATTGAGCTGGAGTTCTTGAAAGGGCGGAAGATGCTGCATGGCTACGATGTCTTCACCCTTATCCGCTTCCCGTAGCCCCTTAGACCGCCTGTTCGCCCTGAGTGAACGCGGCAGCACGGTACAACGCGAAGTGGTCGCCGGGCTCGCCACGTTCATGACGATGGCGTACATCATCTTCGTCAACCCCCAGGTGCTCAAGGCAGCAGGTATGCCTGTCGAGGCGGTAGCTGCAGCCACCTGCATCGCCGCGGCGGTGCCGACGCTACTTATGGGCTTGTGGGCAAACTACCCCTTCGCGCTTGCCAGCGGCATGGGCTTGAACGCTGCGCTCGCCATGCACGCTACCAAGCCCGGCATGGACTGGCAAACGATGATGGGCGTCATCGTCGTGGAGGGAGCCATCGTCACTGTGCTGGTGCTGACCCGCGTGCGCGAGCAGGTGATGCAAGCTATCCCGATGAACCTGAAGCGCGCTATCGGCGTGGGCATCGGCATCTTCATCGCCTTTCTGGGACTGCAACACGCGGGTTGGGTGACACAGGGCACAGGCACTCTGACCACGCATGGCGCGTTCACGGCGAAAGGCACACTGGTCTCCACGCTGGGGTTGCTGCTGATGATGTTGCTGCTGGCGTTTCGCGTGCGCGGAGCGATTCTGCTAGGCATTCTCGGAACAGCAGTGGTCGCCTGGGTGGCAGATGCGCTCACCCCCGCCAGCGCGCGTTTGACGGTCGTCCCCGAGCGATGGCTGGCGATGCCCGACTTCTCCACCTTCGGACAGGCGAACATCCTTGGCGCGCTGCAGCCTGCCCTGGTAGGCGTCATCTTCGCTTTCCTCATCACTGACTTCTTCGATACGATGGGCACGGTCATCGGTATCGGTGGACAGGGCGGCTTCCTGGACGAACGGGGCAACCTGCCTCGCCTCAATCGCGTGCTGCTCACCGACTCGCTGGCGGCGGTGTGGGGTGGGCTGTGTGGCGCTAGCTCCGTTACCACTTACATCGAGAGCGCCGCAGGCATTAGCGAAGGCGGACGCACGGGGTTGACCTCAGTAGTAGTCGGATTGCTTTTCCTGTTGAGCCTGCTGTTTGCGCCGCTAGTGGGAGCGGTGCCAGCGGTTGCAACCGCGCCCGCCCTGATTGTGGTGGGCTACCTCATGATGACCGTCGTGCGTGAGATGGAGTTCGTCTCGCCAGAACAGGGCATTCCCGCTTTCCTCACGATGCTCCTTATCCCCCTCACCCATAGCATCTCCTTCGGCATCGGCGTGGGGTTTATTTCGTATGTAGCGGTGATGTTGCTGCGCGGCAGGGGACGCGAGGTATCGCCCTGGATGTATGGGATTGCCCTCCTCTTCGCGGTCAGCTTCGCGTGGGGAGCGGGGTAGAAGCTCAAGACCACATGACGAACAGGAAGCGCTGGAGGGCGAGGCTCCTGCCGAGCCGTCCCCCTCCCTGTCATGCTGAGCCGAAGGCGGAGTGGAG